>JACCVJ010000335.1 GCA_013698215.1 Tatlockia sp.
CCTACTTCGCGATCGCGCTTTACCAACTGCCGTTTTTCTAAGTTATCAATCACTAAAGTAATATTTCCGCCACTTTTAAGCAATTTTTCTGCTAAGTCGCGTTGGTGCATTGCCCCTAAGTGAAACAATGCTTCTAACACGCCAAATTGAGTAACTGTTAGCTTAGAACTTTCTAAGTGGCGATGGAGGCGATGGGATACGGATTCTGTTGCTCTAACGAGTTTGATGTAAGCATTTAAAGCTGTAACTTCCTCTGTTGTACCTAAATATCGAGTTCCCATTAAATATTTTTACATTGAATAATTCAATGCTAATTTAAAGTTTTGCTTTCTGTTGATTCAATCGGGCTAGGGTATTTATTCCAAATAGTCACCACTGTACCTGTACCTTGTTTATCCGGCGCTAAAGCTAAATAGAGAATAGGAGAATTATCTTTAGGAGTTAGTTTGTAAAGTCCACCACCTGCAGCATAAGTACCAAAATGTTCAACATTAAAATTGGCGTTTTTCAATTGCGAACTAAAAAACTCATCAAATACTGTATCAGGGCTTTTATTAGGAATTTGAGCAGCTTTACCTACGATATCGGGGTGTAACTTCCCATCAGGCTGCGTAAACATTTCAGCCTCCGCCATGACTTCGCTGGGTTGTTCTACAACTAGCCAACTAGGATCGACGGGTACGCCATTAATTGACTCGGTTGCAAGGGTTACAGGGCTAGGAGACACCAAAGGGATAGCTTGAGGTGTCGGGAGTAATTCTTGATTTTTTGTGTCTATTTCAATGTCCGTCGCTGGCGGTAAAGAATCAACGGCGACAGGTGTTACAGGCTTTTGAGGAGTGGGTGCAACAACGGGGCTAGGAGATTTTGTAACGATTCGCGGTGTTGGTTTTGTAGGTAATACTCTTTGCTGTGGTACTAGGGGGCGACTACTAACTACGGGTGTTGGTTTTGGTTTAACGATTGTACTTACAGATTTGGGTTTTGGCGTTACCGGAGTTAGCTTAACTAACTCTTGGGGCTTTTTCGTTGGTTTAGGTGTGTCTGTTGCAGGAATTGGAATCACCAGTAGCAAGCCATGCAAGCCTAACGAGGCTAACCACATTGGTTTCCACATCTTATTTAAGGGTGGCAGATTTTTGAGGTAAGTCATGTAATTAATTATTCTCTACTTGTACTACACCAAGCTTTGAACTTGCTTGCAACCAAGTTTTCCTAACAGCAACAGGCTAATTGTAAAGCTTAGTCATAATTATTTGCAATAACATTCAGCTAAAAATTACCTATGATTACTGCAAAATAAGCACTTAATAATATTTTTACCTCGTTTTTAACTAAAGTAACTTGCAAAGACTTCTTAAATAAGTTGTCTAATTAATGGTATTTTTTTGAAAGCAAAGCTAATGTCTGTCGGGGAAAGCTGGTAGTAAGAATTTCTTAGCCAAACTTTCCGCTCGAAAAGATGATTAGTTAAATATATGAGGATAAAGTTGGTGCTAAGTTCGTTAAGGAAAATTTCTGCCCTTGTAGCTTTGGTAGTTGTAGGTGGGGGTATAGCTTTTAGTAGTCAAGCAGCACAACAAAAAACGCTGACTATCTACTCTGGTAGAGAAGAAAAATTAATAGCGCCCTTAATTGCCAACGCTGAGAAAGATTTGGGAATAGATATTGAGGTACGATACGGCGGCGATACAGCAGAACTTGCGATCGCATTATTAGAAGAAGGCAAAAACAGTCGCGCGGATATATTTTTTGCTCAAGATGCAGGGGCTTTAGGTGCTTTAGCCAAAGAAAAACGCACATTACCGATTTCTAATACCTTACTTGCAAAAGTAGAACCGCAGTTTCGCTCCTCTGCGGGGCAATGGATCGGTATTTCAGGACGGGCGCGAGTAATTGATTACAATACAAAGCTAGTCAAACCCAGTGAATTACCGACATCGATAGCTCAATTAACTAATCCCAAATGGCGCGGTAAAATAGGCTGGGCCCCTTCAAACGGTTCTTTTCAGTCCTTTGTTACCGCCATGCGCTTGCTAGAAGGCAACCAAAAGACTTTGGCATGGTTAAAGGCAATGAAAGCTAACGGGACAAAAGATTATGCCAAAAATGCCGCGATCGTCGAAGCAGTAGGGAAAGGCGAAATTTCTTTAGGATTAGTAAACAACTACTATCTCTATCGGTTTACCAAAGATAACGCTAATTTTCCTGTCGCCCATCACTATACCCGCAGAGATGCTGGGGCAATGGTAAATGTAGCAGGTTTAGCAGTACTAAATACTACCGACCAAAAGAGCGACACTGACAAGTTTTTGGCTTATATGCTTGCGCCCAAAGCCCAGACTTATTTTGCGCAAGAAACTAACGAGTATCCGTTGGTAAAAGGCATCCAAGCATCGCAAAAACAAATTCCTCTCAGTCAGCTTAAGCCACCTAAAGTTGATTTGAGCAACTTGTCTGACTTACAAGGCACTATAGAGTTACTTCAAGAAGCAGGGGTACTTTGAGGCGTAATGCTTCTAGTCCACCGTTATTTTTAGTTGCGATCGCTACAATTACGGTGATCGCAATTACTTTGCCTTTGACTTATCTTGTAATTAGGACGGCGGGTGTAGGGACAGAAAAGCTAATTAACTTAGTATCTCGCCCCCGTACCTTAACTGTATTGTTCAATAGTGCAGGGATGGCAGCTTTAGTAACCTTATGTAGCGCTTTAATTGCCGTACCTCTAGCTTTTTTGACCTTACAAACCGATTTACCTGGGCGAAAGTTTTGGTTAATTGCGACTACCTTACCTCTAGCTGTACCTAGCTATGTAGGAAGTTTTGCCTTAATTGCGGCTTTTGGGCCCAAAGGTAGCTTATTGCAGCTATGGTTAGAACCTTTGGGCGTAACCGAATTACCAGAGATTTACGGCTGGTTTGGGACTATTTTGGCGCTGACGCTGTTTACCTATCCTTACCTGCTTTTAAGTGTCCGGGCGGGGTTAATGTTAATCGATCCGGCGACAGTAGAAGCGGGGCGGAGTTTGGGTTTAAATCAATTAAATACATTTTTTCGTGTTTTATTACCGCAGTTACGCCCATCGATAATAGCTGGCGGTTTGCTGGTGGCTTTGTATGCCTTAAGAGATTTTGGTACGCCTTCATTGATGCGGTTTGATGCTTTTACGCGGGTAATTTTCCTACAATACAAGTCAAGCTTCAATCGCAACCAAGCGGCGGCGCTGGCTTTATTATTGGTTGCTTTGGTGTTGGGGATTTTGTGGCTAGAGTATAAAGTGCGATCGCGCGCTGCTTATTACAGTCGCAATTTATCAATTGTGCATCCACCTGTAATTGTAAAATTGGGTAGTAGTAAAGTAGTTGCTTTATTATTTTGTGCGATCGTTGTTAGCCTAAGTTTGTTTTTACCTATTGGGGTAACAGTTTTTTGGTTATGGCGAGGCTTGACAAATAGCAATACAGCCTATGGTGCAGTTTCATGGAGTGCGATCGCGCAGCCAGCCCTTAATTCAGTTGCGGCGGCGGGTTTTACAGCAGTAATTGCGACTATTTGCGCCATCCCTGTAGCAATATTAGCGGTAAGGTTTCCTAGTCGTGTAACTACAGCTATAGAACGGTGTAGTTATATTGGTTTTGGCTTACCAGGAATAGTTGTAGCCATATCTTTAGTATTTTTGGGTTCTCAATATTTGCCTTGGTTATACCAAACTTTGCCGATGCTGATATTTGCTTATTTGGTGCTATTTTTGCCCCAATCTGTAGGCACAATAAGAAGTTCACTGTTACAGTTGCATCCTTACTTAGAAGAATCAGCGCGGCTTTTGGGGCGTACTCCTTGGCAGACATTGAAAGAAATTACTTTCCCTTTGGTGCGTCCTGGGGTGTTGAATGGGGCGGTTTTGGTGTTTTTGACCGCAATTAAAGAATTACCCGCAACGTTGCTCTTAGCCCCGATTGGCTTTGATACTTTGGCAACAGAGATTTGGAAAGCTACAGAAAATGTATCTTTTAGCGATGCGGCGGTGGGATCATTGGCAATGCTCGTCGTTTCTATGGGTTCAACTTTGCCTGTGTTGTTGCACGAGCAGAAAACGAGCAAAAGATAGGAGACAAAAGAGTTATGGAGAAAATTTTACAGCTTGATGGGGTGAGTAAGTGGTTTGGCGAAAGTCAAGCGGTGGCGGACGTAAGTTTGAGTTTACCTCAAGGAATACTGGCTTTACTTGGTTCTTCTGGTTGCGGAAAAACTACTTTGCTAAGGCTAATTGCCGGATTTGAGCAGCCGCAAACGGGAAGTATTGAAATTGCTGGGCGCAAAGTTGCCAGTAATGATTGTTGGATTCCGCCAGAACAACGCCGTTTAGGTATGGTATTTCAAGATTATGCTTTGTTTCCACATCTAACAGTCGCCGAGAATGTGGCTTTTGGGTTAAAAAAGCAAGAAAAAGATGCAGCTAAACGGTTGATTGAATTAGTAGGGCTAACTGGACTAGAAAAACGCTATCCTTATCAACTATCGGGAGGACAGCAGCAAAGAGTAGCTCTTGCTCGTGCTTTAGCGCCTCAACCGCCGTTAGTGCTGCTAGATGAACCTTTGAGCAATTTGGACGTGCAGGTAAGGCTGCGATTGCGAGAAGAAATTAGAGATATTTTAAAAGCGACGGGAACATCGGCGGTGTTTGTTACTCATGACCAAGAAGAAGCCTTAGCGATCGCCGATTTAGTAGCAGTCATGAGCAAAGGTAAGCTAGAACAAATAGGTACGCCCCAAGAAGTCTATACGCAGCCCTCCTCCCGGTTTGTAGCAGAATTTGTCACCGGAGCTAACTTTATTCCCGCCGAGCGTCAGGGGCAGTTGTGGGCTACGGAAGTAGGCTATTTTGCGGCGGCGGATGCTGGAGAAAACGAAGTAGAATTAATGATTCGTGAGGAAGATTTGCTGATAGAACCGACAGAATCGGAGGCGGTGGCAGTGGTTCACAATCGGCGCTTTTTGGGGAGAGAATATCGCTATTGTCTGCTTACGCCTTCGGGAAAAGAACTACACGCCCGAACAGCTATTAGCCAAGTTTTTCCGGTAGGCGCGAAAGTAAAGTTAAATGTAGCAAGTACAATAAAAATATTTCCTGCTTAATTGCTTAAACATGAGCAAATCTCTAGACATAAATCTCTCTACCCAAATCGCCGAACAGATTGGTAGTAAAGCGCATAAATGCTTCGATAATGCGTATCAAGCAGCCTTACTAGATAATAATTATTTGTATGTTCAAGGCTTTTTAGTTGTAGGAATTGAGCCTTATTCGATTATGGAATATGCCTGGATTGAGCTTGACGACGAAATCATCGATCCTACTTTTGTTTCATTGAGTTTAGATGCTCAAAATCTCTACTATTTTCCGGCACAAAGCTTGAAAGTCAAACATCTTAAAGCAGTAGTTGATGAATCAAAAGAAGATTATCCTGAAGATGACCCCTTGCCTATTTATGGCAATGCGCCTTACGAATACTACGGCGAAATTATGCTAGGTGGTAAAGAATACTTAGCCGCCTACCAAGCTGCCGAAGCAAAGTGCAGAGAATTATCGCAGCTTGATAGTAACTAGATAATGGAGGTTAGCGGACTCGAACCGCTGACATCCTGCTTGCAAAGCAGGCGCTCTACCAACTGAGCCAAACCCCCCTGTGGCAGATTGTATTATAGTTGATAACGATCTTTTATTCAATAGTTGGCGATCGCACCTCTGCTAAAAATATCTCAATTTGCGCCTAGAAATGACTCATATTATTGCTTCCTTTTATAAATTCGTACCTTTGCCAGACTTTGCAGACAAGCAACAACCCCTCTTGTCTTACTGTCAAGTTCAAAATGTTAAAGGCTCAATTCTTCTAGCCGCCGAAGGAATTAACGGCACAATTGCTAGTGTTTCCAGAGCAAGCATTGATGGGGTTGTATCTTTTTTACGTTCTGACTTGCGCCTAAAAGACTTAGAGTATAAATTATCTTCGGCGCAAACTCCGCCTTTCGAGCGGATGAAAGTGCGCTTAAAGCGGGAAATTGTCACTTTGGGATTACCCGTAAATCCAATTCAGCAAGTCGGTACTTATGTAACTCCTACTGAATGGAATGCGTTAATTAACGATCCTGAAGTTACAATCATTGATACTCGCAACGACTACGAAGTAGATATTGGTACCTTCAAAGGAGCGCAAAACCCTAATACTAGCTCCTTTAATCAATTTCCTGATTATATAGAGCAACATCTAGACCCCGCCAAACATAAAAAGATCGCTTTATTTTGCACGGGTGGGATTCGCTGCGAAAAAGCTTCTTCATTGCTGTTATCACAGGGTTTCGAGGAAGTGTACCATCTAAAAGGCGGTATCCTCAAATATCTAGAAGAAGTCCCTACTGATGAGAGTTTGTGGCAAGGAGAATGTTTTGTGTTTGACGAAAGAGTAGCATTACAACATGGTTTACAGCCGGGGAATTATCGATTGTGTCGCAGTTGTGGAAATCCCATCGCGCGATCGCCTAATAATGAAACTATAGCCTGTCATCATTGCCTAACTAAGGAAGTTTCCTAGCTAAAGTCAAACCATCGGCGATCGGTACTAAGCTAAGATTGATGCGTTTGTCTTGATATAGCTTTTGATTAAAGTCCCGAATTTTTATAGTACGATTATCTTGAATATTTGAGTCTGCAACCCTCCCCGACCATAGTACATTATCAATTGCAATCAATCCCCCAGGGCAAACTAATTGCAAAGCTTGCTCGTAATAAGTATCATAATTACTTTTATCTGCGTCAATAAAGGCAAAATCAAAGCTATCAACTTCCCCATTAGCTATTAACAACGCCAAAGTATCTTGGGCGGGGGCGAGATGCAGGTCAATTTTATCTATTACCCCCGCTTTTTGCCACCAATGACGAGCAAATTCTGCATATTCTCGGTTTATCTCACACGCTACCACTTTACCGCCCTGGGGCAATGCCAAGGCTACCACCAGCGCACTATAACCTGTAAACACTCCTATATCTAAAGTTTTTTTAGCGCCAATTAACTGAATTAACAACGCCATAAACTGCCCTTGCTCCGGTGCAATCTGCATTTGAGCCATAGATTGACTGGTAGCAGTAGCTTGCCTAAGTTGAGCTAATACCTTAGTTTCCCGTAAAGAAACAGCAAGCAAGTAGTTGTAAAGCTGCGATTCTAGCCCTAAAGTTTGATTAGCCATTAATCTTTACGGACTTTAAAAGTACCCACCGAAGTTTGCAACTGCTGCGCCACTTCTACCGTGCGTTTAAGAGACTTCGATACTTTGTGCGAAGACGCAGCCGTTTCCTCCGAATTAATAGCCAGCCCTTGCATCAACTGAGTTACAGCTTGAGCGGTTTTCGCTTGCGACACTGTAGAATGAGAAATGACTTGGACTAATTCATCAATTTGGCGCGATACCTGTAAAATTTCGCTTAAACTTTGCTTAGTATTTTCTACAAGATGAGTCCCTTCATTTACTTGGGTGCTACCTAGTTGCATGGCTCTAACTACTTCGCTAGTTTGCTGTTGGATATTTTCTAGCACTTGCTCAATTTCTTTAGTTGCGGCGGCGGCTTTAGTTGCAAGTTCCCCAACTTCCTCGGCTACAACTGCAAAACCTCTCCCTTCTTCCCCCGCACGAGAAGCTTCAATGCTGGCATTAATGGCGAGGACGTTAGTTTGTAAAGCTATTTGGTTAATTAAAGTTGTAACTTTAGAAATTTGCTGAGATGCTTGACCTAGATTTTTAACTTTTTTAGCAGTTTGGGCGATCGTATCGCGCAAATTTATAATACTAAATACTGTGCGCTCCATTGCCATTTCCCCAGCTTGGGCGCTAGTTGAAGCTTTACGGGCTACTTGTGCTGCAAGTCCGGCGCTATCTGCTACTGATTGAATAGATAGCGTCATTTGCTGCACCGAATCAAGGGTACTAACAATTTCTGTATTTTGTTTCACCGCTTCTTCTGCAAGCTGACGAATTGCCCCTTCGTTTTCATTAATAGAAATATTAACTTTATCAGTCGCGTGTTTTACTGAAGTAACAATTTCTCGCAAGCTTTCAACGATCGCATTGAAAAAATCAGCTACAGTCCCAATCTCTCCTGTCGTAACTTCCGCCCTTACTGTCAAGTCGCCTCTAGTGGCTCCTTCTACCTCACTGAGCAAATTTAATAATTGATCTTCCAGTAATTCTTTTTGTCCTCGCTGCTCTACAGCGATCGCTTCGGCAGAAGTTCGGGCTTTTTGTACTTGCTCTAATAAATTTGCTTGATCTAAAGCAAAGCCAATTTGCGCCGCCAATTGTGTAAATAAATTAATTTCAGACTCTTGCCAGTTGCGAGGTTCCGAGCAATGATGAGCAATTAACAAACCGAGCAATTGCTGATCTTTGAGTATTGGTGCAACTAAATTTGCTTTAACTTCAAATTTTTCTAAAGTCTTAATATGGCACTCCGTAAGTCCAGCATGGTAAATATCATTAATTCCCCGCACCCGACCATTTTTATAGTTTTTTATATGTTGTTCTTTAAAACAAGGATCATCAATAGTTTCTTTTAAGGCTTTCCTCCAACCAGGTACAACCGATTCTGCCACTACTGTACCGCTCAAGTCAGAGTTAAAACGGTAAATAACCACGCGCTCGGTGTGCATAATTTTTCTCACCTCCCGCACTGCCGTTTGCAAAATGTCGTCTAAGTTCAAAGAGCGGCGAATGCGTAAAGTAATATCTGTAAAGGTTTCCGCCGCTTCTGTTGCTAGCTGTTGTTTGTTTAAAAGATTTTGCAGTTGTTCCGCCATGCCATTAATATTAGCGCCCAAAACTGCTAATTCATCCGAGCCTTTAACCGCCAAGCGCGTATCTAATTGTCCTTCCCCTAGCTGACGCACGGCTTTTGATGCTGCCATTACTGGGCGCAATGTTCTACTTACTAGCTTTGTGGCGATCGCGGCTACAATAAGTGCGATCGCACCTGT
>JACCVJ010000374.1 GCA_013698215.1 Tatlockia sp.
AATGTCCAATTTGTAGGTACGACTACTCAAGCTTTGCAAAAATTAGCTAGTAGCCCTGGGGGAATTTACTATGCTTCTGCCCCCGAAGTCGTCCCCCAGTGTACAATTAAGCCTATCCCTTTAGGGCGCAAAGCTAACGAATTAGTTGCCCCCTATCAAGCACCTTTTGTGCCATTGTCCCAATGCCCCAGTCAGCGCAACCGATTAAATACCGAAGCTTTTCAATCGGGCGCGTACCCCCTTACTCGGAATTTATTTGCGATCGTCAAACAAAATGGTCAAGACGAGCAGTTGGCTGGGGAGGCTTACGTAAATTTTCTGCTCTCAAATCAAGGGCAAGAATTAATTAGTCAAAGCGGGTTTGTGAGAATTCGCTAACCTTAATGTCGTACCAAATTTATCGAAGCAGCAGGCAAACAAATTAAGTTATCTCCTTGATTAACTAATAAACCCTTTTGACGTAACTTACCCATTAAACGGGTGACGGTAACGCGCGTAGAGCCGATGGCGCTACCAATTTGAGCATGGGTCAAAGGAAAAGGCAAATAGTAGCCGCGCAGAGTTTCGGGGTCTTCTTCACTTACTGAAGCTTCACCGTATTCTTCTACTAATAAAGTCAAAAAGCCTAACAAGCGATCAATTGTCCGTCTTTGACCCAAAGCACTAAGCCATAAAAGCTTGCGCTGGTGTTGGTAGCGAAAGGCATCAAGCACTTCCCGACGGAAGTGGGGCCAGTTATCTAAGTCGTGCCAGTACATCCATACTACTGAAGTTTGGTCTACATGGGCGTAACTTTGGAGTGTAAAAGGAGATTGAGCAACAATTTCAAAGGGCTGTCCCGCTCCCACAAAACCTAAAAAAGCTTCTTCAGGAGTACGGTGAATCCGCCGGGACATTAATTGACTTGCTGTAGTGCTAGGTTGAGCAGTCCCAACAAGTCGCACAGCGCCTCGTTGGACTAAATACAGCAATCCAGGTCTAGCAGGGATTCGCTCATCTTTACTAAAACTGCGGCATCGATAATGCTCGTTAGCCCAGTCGAGAATCCGTTGCCAAGTTAAAAAAGGTCGTGATGGCTCTGAAAAAGATGGGGATTGCATAATTTAAAATAAATGGCACTAACAGCGCGAAAAGTTACATTAGTTGCAGGCGTTACCGACTTTCTGTAATGATAGGTCTATCTATACAAAAGAATCGGGCGCTATAAGCTGTCAAGCTTACTATATTTACACATTTATCTGAATAATCGTAGTTGTATTTACTTATTATTTAGTTAATGTTAGTGATTGTAAATTTGTAGCTATTGTAATTCAATCTAGGCAGATAAAAATCAGCAATTAGATGTGAAACAGTAGAATAAGTGTGTGCATAAATTTATTAGCGATCGCATTGGTTAAAATTATCTAACCGATCGTTTTTATTTTGAGCGGGTTGGCTTGAGTATAGAATATCACCATTGTCAATTATTCCTTGCCTATCCTGCAATTAAGCAACTAGCTTTAAGCAGATTACAAAGTGCTGTAGATAACTATTTTGTGAATTCAAAGCAACAAACTTATTCTATTTCTACATCCTACCAATCTGGCGATCGCTGTGAAGTAGTGTATGTATCTAACGTAGCATTTACATTCAGTAAATTTTTAAATATTCCTCCTTTAGAAATAGCAAAAGACTTTGTTAATGTTCATGCTCAAACTCCCAATTCGGAGCAGTATTTTACCTTCGCCGCCGTAGCGCCGGGTTTTTTGCAATTAAAACTAACTGAGCCTAAACTAGCAATTTGGATTCAATGCCTACCATTTTTGTCACTACGGTTAGATAGTTTGCCACGCCCAAAATATTCTAATCCGTTAACGAAGAATTCAAGTTTGTTCGCAATTCAATACACTCATGCACGTTGCTATTGTTTGATGCAGTTGGCTCAAAAGGAGGGTTTGATTAATTTAGAGGAAATAGCAGCTAATAGAATTAAGTCAAAATTTGCTGACTTCAGCCTTTTGCCCCCAGACGCTAGTATTTTAATGATCGCTTGGCCGCAGCCCTTACCCTGGTTGAGTTCGCCGCAGCAATTGCAATTTTGTCATCCTGCCGAATATGCTTTAATTATCCAGCTTGTTAAAGTCGTAGACGAACTTTGCTGTTCTAACCTAAGTTTAGATTCCTGGGCAAAAACCGCTTTAGATTTAAGTAAAGCTTTTGCCGATTTTTACCGTGACTGCCGAATTTTTGGCAAAACAAACACCCAAAAGCCCAAGCTATCACAAGCACGGTTAGGTTTAGTCTTAGGGACTTACGTTGTCATAAAAGTTATATTACAACGCTTGGGAGTTTTTGCACCGCGAGAACTTTAAATAGAAAACCCTAAAAAGACTTTAGATATATTTTATTTCGGGTGAGGAGCGAACTAGCAAAAACGCCAAGACAAAACAAGGCAAGTCATAGGTGTCCTTCCTAATTTTAATAGTTATTTAGTAAAAATTTTTCAATGGCTATGGCGGCTCCATCTTGCTCTACACTGGGCGCAACCCACTGAGCAACAGCCTGGACATCCATAGGCGCATTACCCATTGCTATACCTAGTCCCGCATACTCTAGCATTTCTACATCATTAAAGTTATCGCCAATAGTCATCACATTAGCCGCGTCTATTTTTAGTAATTCTTCGGCTAAGTACCGCACACCTGTACCTTTATTGACAAGAGGATTTGTAGCTTCAAAAAATGTCGCCACAGATTTAGTCAAATAGAGTTCTGCGGGGGTGTATTGCTGGCGCAAATTGCCTAGCAAGCGATCTATTACCTCCGTATCGTCACTTAAGGCTAAAACTTTGGTTGGTGCATCGTTAAGAACATGGCGCAAATCTCCTACAGAAATCGCCTCTATACCCGATCTTTGGGCATAAATCTCGGTTTCTGGGGTAATCTCTCGTACATACAAGCAATCGTTGATGTAAAAATGTACCGATAAAAGACTCCGCAACTGGGGTTGCTCGAAGTAGTCTATAAGCTTGTGGGCAGTGGCGGGAGGCACGCACCAATGACGGTGAATTTGTCCAGTAGCTGGATCTTGAATCCAAGCACCTTGATAAGCTAATAGCGGCAAAGTAGAGCCAATATCTTGATGGAAACGCAAAGCCGAGCGATACATTCTCCCTGTCGCGATCGCAACTTGTACGCCGCAATTTTGAGCCGCTTTGACAGCTTCCTTAACACGGGGATTAATTGTATTAGATTCTCCAGCGATCGTGCCATCAATATCTAACACGAGTAGTTTAATTTCCCTGGGCGCTATTTGTGTATTTTGGTCTACAGATATCTGCATAATTGCTTGCTAGTTTTCTATTACGAAAAAACTCGCTCTAACTAAAGAAGCTAGAGCGAGTTTTTTATCAGTTATTCACTGTTTCTAGAAGGTGAATGTAGTACGCAAAGTTCCTACATAGATTGTGTCGTTGGCATCATTGTGTTCTGGGTTTAGAATCACTAATACGCCTGGAGTAACAGCGATATTGTCGTTGAGTTGTAAACGGTAAAGCGC
>JACCVJ010000402.1 GCA_013698215.1 Tatlockia sp.
CAGCAAGCAAAAGCGCTCTTTTATCGTCCAAACTCTGCCCGTCAGCATCGACATCGTAGAACCAAACAAAATCAGTCCCGCCAGAATTAGTTTTAGTAAATAGCAAAATTGCAGTAGAAACACCCGCGTAGGGCTTAAATACACCACCGGGCAGAGATATCACCGCATCAAGCTTTTGCTCCTCCACCAATAAGCGGCGCAGTTCTTTATGTGCCTTAGATGAACCAAAAAGCACCCCATCCGGTACGATAACCGCAGCGCGTCCCCCAGGCTTAAGCAATCTTAAAAATAGAGCCAGGAATAACAACTCAGTCTTTTTAGTCTTGACGATCGCCTGCAAGTCTTTAGCCGTATTCTCATAGTCCAATGACCCAGCAAAAGGCGGATTAGCCAGAACAAGAGTATAAGATTCTTCATCACTTGAATGCTCCTGTGCTAGCGAATCTTGGTAGCGCACATCTGGGTTTTCCACCCCGTGCAACAGCATATTCATACTGCCAATCCGCAGCATGGTACTGTCAAAATCGAACCCGTGAAACATCTGATGGTGGAAGTGTTCTTTCAGCTTGGCATCGCGCAGAATTTCCGGGTAATGCTCCCTCAAGTATTCGTTAGCAGCCACCAGGAAGCCGCAAGTCCCACTAGTGGGCGCAAATCACATCCGCCGGACTTGGTGCAGTAAGTTCCACCATCAGCCGAATAATGTGGCGTGGCGTGCGAAACTGCCCATTTTGTCCAGCCGATGCAATCGGGAGCATCTCAGTTTTGCAAATAGTTAGTTGTAGATAGCATTCCATTAAGATAAGCAGTGCGATGTTTGAGAACTTGCGACACATTGTGTTTGTTCCACTGAGCGCCGGAGATTTTCATACGCCTACCAATCTGTTTCACAGTGGACTCAATTGCACCAGAACCAATCGAACTAATTTTTTTAGTCTGAAAATACCAGTAATCAGGAATACGAGAGTGATGCTTACGAAGGTAGGCAATAAAATTGTCTACTTGAGGATGCGACCACCCGTCAAATTCGGCAATAGCTGCCACCACATTTCCTCGCCACAAAAAGGCTTCTACCCTTGCCAAACGGTTTTTGTCGCCGCCGACTTTATAAAGGTTTTCTACTAAGTGATACCAGTCTAAGATTTCGAGACGGCTTTCGCTGGTGGCAATGCCAGCGATGAGATTCCAGATCCCATCATGTCCATCCCCGATGCAGGTGCAAATTTCTGACAGTTGTTGCTGATTCACCCAATGGAGCAGAGCTTGGTTATCTTGGAAATAGGCGGCAACGGCAAAACCATGGAGGTTTACAGCTTTATAATCTTTCCACTCACACCCTTGACCTACAGGAGTGCGGAGTCTCACTTTTCCCCCATCAATACTCAACTCTTCTATCTCTTGTCTGACCCTGACTTCTGAAAACTCTTGTCGCTGTACAAGCCTTTGCTGCGTACTATGGGATATTCTAAGTCCTGTCAGCACTTCTAAATCTCTAGCGGTATTTTCATAGGATACATTTGCACTCAATAGCAAACAACACTTTTCTAGATATGGACTTAGTTGCTTGTTTGGTGCAACCTCTAGCTTTTTCGCCTGGTTTTTCGTAAGTTTTAAGCTGCCAATACTACTTTTTAATCGTCTTTTTCTACCTACGGTTGTACCTGTGACTGCTTGGATAAAAAAACACCAATTTTTGGACTGACGTACTTGAGTACCTTTTGGCGTACAGTCTGCTCAATTTTTTCTAAAGTGTTCAAGTTCTCTGGGGGAGTTTCCTCATAAAGAATGGCAGCAATAGCTTGTACATGGTCTTCTAGTGCAATAGCATTCTCTGGAGTCATATTCTGTGCTTCCTGTCTATTTTCCAGGGCAACCGCATAAAAAAGATGAGGTAGGGTGGGGTAAAGTAAAGCAAGTAGGAACACTCCAATGAGTCAGACAATTGATGCCAGCATACTGACCCATTTTGCCAGCCTAGAGGACCCCCGTGATATCCGAGGAAAAGAACACCTGTTATTAGATATCATTACGATTGCCCTATGTGCAGTGATTAGTGGGGCAGAGGG
>JACCVJ010000426.1 GCA_013698215.1 Tatlockia sp.
TGCTGGATTTTGATAGTAGTAAAAGTTATTTGTAAACAAAAATGCTGATAAACTAGCGTTTTTATTAATTATCCTGGGCGATCGCTATGAATAGCCAATGGTTTTTTGGTCTACTGATTTTAGTTACAGTTGCATTGGGTACAACGGCTCAAACGCTTTTAAAGCTAGGAGCTTCGGGCAATTTAATCAACATTTACTTATTCGGCGGGATCTGTGCCTATGGGATTAGTACCATTTTTTATGTATTAGTTTTAGGCAAATTTAATTTATCTGTTGCTTATCCCGTAGTCATTGGGCTAACAATTATTGCAACTACTATTGCTGGGGCGGTGTTATTAAAAGAAAAGATCCCCTTCTCGCAATGGATGGGTTTAGGGTTGATTTTAAGTGGTGTTTGTGCGATCGCTTTTACTAAAAATGCTTAGGATTTGAACTATAAGATGCGATCGCACTTCTTTTTGTAGGAGGGCGATTTTTTTACTAGCAATGGGAATACTGAACTAAAGGCGATCGCCTTTAGTTCTATTTTGGTTTGGAAATCATGGAGCTATCAAACTCCTCCCTAGAACAGCTTGTAAAAGAAATTGTCGCGGTAAATCATGCTTGGAAACTAGCTTGTAACTTATTTGAGCAAACTTCATCCCTTGCTACTTCCCTGCGCGACTTAAAAACTTGCAAACAGATTCGTCTTTTGCAAGCTTACGGAACGACCCAAGTTTATCTTGCTATAGATCCAGAAGAAGCAAGCGAACCACTTTATAGCGTCCGTTTACGACACTCCATAGGCGATCGCACGGATGCCGAGCATATACCTGTAAGAGTTGCACAAGAAATTTTATCACCCGCCGAACTAAATCGATTATTAAGAACAAATAATTTTACAGGAGAGCAAAAATGTTTGTAGTGTGGCAGATTCTAGGAGTTTTGAAATCTATTTTGGAGCATCCTTTTTTCGCTGGGATTACCTTGCTAATTTTGGCATGGGCGTGGGTAACAGAGTTCCGCGATGTGCAAAAGTACCAGCAGGCAAATAAAGTTACAGGAGAGGCAATTAACTATTTAATAGATCAAAAATCTCAAAGAAATAGTAGTGAAAAAATTATTGCCATAGTTGAGAAGCCAGACAGAACAATTTGGAATTGGATTGAGAACCATATTGAAACGGAGTTTATTAATGGAAAATATGGGTTAAAAATACATGACAATAGTTTTATTCTGCTGCAATACCCTAGTGTCTTAGCTCGTTCAATTCCCCGTAGTTCATTGTCCTTTGTCCCAACACTACTTACCGCTATCGGTCTTATCGGGACTTTTTGGGGGATATCAACAGGGCTTGCAAAATTTGATTTGAATGCGATTAATCAATCTGATAAGTTATTAGCTGCTAGTATAGGCGTTCTTGGAGGAATGAAAACTGCCTTTACTTCATCTTTGGTAGGGCTTGCTTGTGCCAGTTTATTTATGTTGGTTTTAGCTTGGAGTACTTCAGCACGAAAGAAAAACCGAGATAAACTGCGTAATTATTTAGATGATATTGCCGTATCTACTACAGAAGATGCTGAACAAAGGACAGCCTTAGCATTAAGCAACGCAGCCCAATCAATGACAAATCTAACCCCTCAAGCTATTGGTCAAGAAGTAGGGGCGGCACTTAAACCGATATTCCAGGAAATTTGTCAAGAGTTAAGCGCTCTAAAAGAAATCAAGAAAGATCAAGGGCAAGATGTAATGAAGAATCTTATTCAAGAACTTCGTACTGATGTAATTCTGCCAATTGCCGATCGCTTGGATCAAAGTGCAAAACTAACTCAAGAAGCTTCCAAAGCTGTGATGAATCTTCAGGCTGAATTAGGTAGCGTGTCTAAGAATTTGGCTGATTCTATTTTGACAATTCAGCACTTTCAAAAAGAGACTCTAGGAAGGCTAGAAGACTTTGCAGGTGGTCTTAAAGAAACTTTAGGTCAATTTCAAACCGAAACCAAGATTGTGCTTGAAGAAGTGGCGCAAGAGATTAAACTTGGCGTAGATCAAAGTATTGTGGGCATGGAAGCCCAACGAACAGCTTTTGCTGAAAGTGCTACAAATGCTGCTGATACTTTCCGAGGCATCCGGGTAGATTTACAAGCGGCTTTACATACTCAAGCAGAAGTAGAAAAGCAAATGCTCACAGATGTCGAAGTCCGAATGACAAATATTTTACAGACTTCTCATACAGCTTTTCAAACTCAAACTAATACTCTGGCGACGCTAGGGAACGAGGCATCGGGACTAATGAATAATGCCAGAGAAAACTTAGTTGGTAGTCTGCAAAATATAGACGGAATGCTACAAAATACTCGTCAGACAGTACAAGAAGAATTAGAGCATTTCCGGCAAGGCTATCAGGCATCTCTCCAAGATTTCTTTACACAGCAGAACAATTTACTAGAGTCTACTTTAGGCGAACAACGTCAAGGATTAGCTCAAGTAGTTGAGGATTTACAAACAACTTTTCAAGCAGAAGCTACAAAACGGCAAATGTTAGGTCAAGAAGTGGATCGCAGCATGACTAAGATCCAGGGAACTGTAGAAGTTGTCAGCAATCTAACTAACGCTGTTGGCTTAAATTCAGGGGCGCGGATGGCACAGATTCAAGAGCTTTCTCATGGTATGGGTAAACAAGTTAGAGAGTTGGAGAGCGCTTATAACAACCTAGCTGATAAATTTGATGATCAGCTTACAAAGTACCTGCATAGAGCTAACGAATCTAATACAGTATTTTTCACCCAAGCAGACGAAGCAACTGCCAAGCTTTGCAACAACTTATTACTAGCTGCTAATTATCTAGTAGCTGCGGAAGACAACAATAGACGCGATCGCACTTCGTATACCGTTGAGCTTGAGTACGCAAAACCTTACTTTTATTTGTTGCTAACTCCCGCTTTTAGAAAACTATAGATAGCTGAAAAATCTTTCTCACCTAATCCTTGCTGCATTGCTAACCGATATAGTTCTTTGACATTACTTGTAACTGGGATTGCTACCTCTAACTCATTAGCTGCGATCTCTACCATAAGCAAGTCTTTCTGCATCCATTGCAAAGGAAATTCAGCTGCGTAATTTTCCAGTTCAATCATTTCTTTTTTTGTGGATAAAAAAGGTGCGGCTACTGCACCTCCCAACAAAGCCTTGAGCAACATCTCTTGAGAAAGACCTAAAGCTTCCCCTAATATTACCGCTTCGGCAAATGCTGCCATTGACGTACCAAGTAATAAATTATTTGCTAGTTTCAAAGAAGTTCCCATGCCATGTTCTCCAACATGAATGAATCTACTACCCATAGCTTCAAACAAAGGTTGGCAAGTTTCTACATCCGTTGCATCTCCACCTACGATAAATACTAACTCTGCTTTTTCTGCCTGATTTTTAGAGCCACCTACTGGAGCATCCAAAAACCTAACTTGCTTGCTTTGAGCCTCCTTTGCCATCTGGCGCGAAAAGGAAGGATTAACGGTACTACAATCTATCCATAAAGTATTTGGAGCAAGGTTATCTAAAAAACCATTTTCTCCCAAGGCTGCATTCATAACTGCCTCTGGATTTGCTAACATAGTGAAAATAATTTCAACTTGCTTTGCTACTGTTCCAGGTGTATCTGCCCATAAAGCCCCATTCTTGATTAGAGATATAGCTTTAGCTTGAGTACGATTGAAAATAACTATTTCATAACTATGTTTTTGCAGATTAGCCACCATCCGACTTCCCATAATTCCTGTGCCAATAAAACCAACTTTCATACTTACCTCTGTTATGTTGTCAATTCAATTTACCTGTGGAGAGGAGAAAGACGCATTAACAAATGATAATAAAAAGGTTTTATGCTGTACGTTTCAGCCGGGATAACGATACTTCTGTAATGCCTAAGTAAGATGCAATATGATACTGGGGGACTCGTTTAACTAAGTCAGGATATTGCTTGACAAAATCGAGATATCGCTCCTGAGCTTGCTGTTGTAATAAACTTCTAGCTCTAAGTTCTTTTCTTACGAGCAACCACTCTGCTAACTTTCGCCCTAGTCTGTCAAATATTGGGTGTTGCTCAAACAGAGCTACAAAGTCACTAAAGTTTGCAGTTAAAGTTATGGTCGGCTCCAAAGCCTGAACACCATACAAAATAGGTAAGTCAAGGTTGTAAGCTGCGAGAGAACCTGCAAAAGTGTTCTCAGTAATAAACGCTTTGTTTGATTCCATCCCCTTGTCTGTAATGTAGTAAAAACGAAGTAATCCACTACACACAAAGTAAAGTTCATGTATTTTTGCTCCAGGGAGAGTAATGTATTCGTGTTTCTGGACGAGTTTAACTCGAAAATTTGATGCTAATAAGTTCCATTCTTGTTCTGCCAAATCGACCCACTTAACTAAGGCGATTCGCATTTGTTGATATAAAGTAGATGCTTGTACTGTATTCATAGAAACTTGAATTTTTGACCTACTGCTATACTAAGTCAGAGCAAATGAATGTTAGGCGATCGCACTCAAGCTAGGTAGCCAGGGAATGTCTGTAACACCTGGATCGTAGCCAAGTTGTTTAATTAGAGTTGTAACCTGTCCTCGATGATGGGTTTGGTGATTGAACATATGCGTTACTAATACCCAAGTTGGCAAGACACGACGCTTGTTATCTACGTTACTTGTATACTCAAACTCTTGGCTTAACCATTTGGGATCGAGGTGTTTAGACCATTCTAAAATCTCTTCGTCTGTCTTTTCTCGTTCTGCTTTTAAGGCATCAAAGTCACAGTACAATTCTTGAGCGATCGCATTTACCGAAAAAGGCTCCTTTGTAAAGCGTCCCATCCAGGCTTTATCGCCGTAAAGTAAATGATTTAAAGTACCATGAACAGACTTAAAAAAAGCACCAAGATCCTGTTTGCGCTTTTGGTCGGGAATATCTGAGCAAATTGTATAAATTTTCTGATTCATCCA
>JACCVJ010000450.1 GCA_013698215.1 Tatlockia sp.
AAAGTTGCCTCTATATTTAGGCTTCTTTGAGTTTGTCTACAACACTCGAAAACGAGGTAAAGCAATACTTCCAGCTCTTCTGGGATGTCTCCTCAAGTAGATCCCTGGAATCCATTAAGAGCCACAAGTTTTTACTTACTAACCTACTTCTGGAGCCGTTACGAGCAAGCCGCCCTTCGAGGTTAATAGTTATTGGCAGTCCGTATGTGTTCGATCCTAAGCTATTCCTGACGTTGCAGGGTTTGGAGGGTGAAAATCTTATTCTTCCTTTATGGGCGCTGCTCAAAGCTGGAATGGCTACTAGCGTATGGACTGTGGCGCTCTCTCGTCAACTACAAGGCACTGGTACGACTATCAACAATTTTATCCCAGGTATTGTCCGCACAGATATTTTGCGTAACGATCCTCTCATTATCCGAGTAATCGACCGATTGCTCCAACCTCTAGTGGGCATGACACCCGAACAGGCTGCGCGTACACCTTTTTACCTTGCTACATCAGACGCGGTAGCAGAGATTACTGGACAGTTTTTCAAGACCACAAGACGCGGACTTAAGCACGTTAAAGTACCAGTCGGAACGTTCGATCCAATAGTTGCTCAGAGGCTTTGGACTTTCAGCGATCGCCTTGTTGGTGCATAGGCAAGCTGATTGCTTTAACTTCCTTTGCATATACAGCGATCGCCCTATTGGCTACAACCTGTGCTGATTTTAATTAGGATAAATTATGAACAAACTCCAATTTCTCAATGTATTACTCTTGGCTACCTTAGCTAGCTTAATGCCCATCTTAGTCAAAGCCCAACCCGTAGCAAAACTAACAGTAATAGTAGATGGATTGCGACAAACATCCGGGCAAGTTTGCCTAAGAGTTCACACAACGGAACAAGGATTTCCCCAAAGTGCTAAAGGTTTAGTCCAAAGTGGATGTGCTAAAATTACTGGAAACTCGGCGACTAAGGACTTTTACGGCTTAAAACCTGGTACTTATGCCGTTAGCTTATTTGAAGATAAAAATAGCGACGGCAAACTAAACACCAACTTTATTGGTATTCCCTCCGAAGGTTTTGGCGTGTCTAATAATCCTAAAGTAAAAAATCGCCCACCCAAGTTTAAAGAAGCAAGTTTCGACCTAAGCCAAAACAAAACTATCAATATTACTGTGCAATATTTATTTAAGTAATAGTGTTCAAGCAATGCTGTGAAACTTTTCTTCTGTAAAACATTGAAAGCCATTCTCATCGGCACAAAAAAAATACTTTAGAATCTAACAGGACTTACGTAAGTCCTGAAACTATCAAGTGATGCTACCGCAAACAGAATGCACTACTAGCAACAAGTGTGACCCCAGTCATATTTGTTGTGCATCTTGGGTCTATCCGCGCCAAGAAAAATTGGCTATGCTGCTAGCAAATAATGAACTTGCCAACATAACTCGTCAGAAGGTGTCCACCTTTACTCACTCCCACATACAAAGATCATGCAAAATTTATATTTTATGTTTGGGTTTGCGTTGGTGATGATGACTAGAGTGCAGCCACTTTTAGCACAGGAAGTTAATTCCAATCGATTATGCCAGAAGTTGCTTCTTAACTCTTCTTGTTCGAGAGATAGTTCAATTGATAAAAAACCTCAAACTCAGTTTACTGTTCCTCAAGTTATCAAAGTCAAGTTAAATAAGGTGTCCAATGTCACTGAATGGATGCGAATCGAACGTACTGGCAACCAAGTAAAGCTTTTGCATACAACAATTGCCCCTAGTATTGTTTCCACGGCAATTAGAGCAATTTCTGGGATTCCTTCGGTATTTTCAGATAGCGGTACAGCAAGGGCAGTTGGCATTGTCGGCAGACTTCCACCGCTTGCTTATACTTGGTACGACCATCCAACTTCCCGGATTTTCTTTCAACCAGATAGTTGCCAAGGCGAAAAAGAGACGAGTTCTTGCGTTTTAAAAGGGACTAGCACTATTGAATTGCCTGCGGAAACAGATTTATCTCAAGGCAAATTCACAGTTGAATATACCGAACGCAAGTTATTACGTACAGTGACATTTCGAGTTCCACCGCAGAAGTCCTAGGGGAGCATCTCACCTTTGCAATAAGTATTTATATTTATTGCAATAAATCTTGCATATCAGGGCTTTTAGCAAAAATAGGATCTTCAAATTGAGATTCCGAAGCCAGATTTATTTCTGACTAATACATGAAAAAGCTTAATTTTGCCTTTGAGTATTTGTACTCAAACGCAAAAGTGAGATGCTCCCCCACAAAGATACTACTACGCTAGAAACTCCCACAGAAAGCAGCGACCTTGATAACCCAATTACTCCATCTCCAGTAATTTTTCCCCTACCAGTATTGCAAGCGCTCAATACTACTAAATTAGCTTGCAACTTCGTATCGAGCATTTCCTCCGCCGTGAGTAACCCATCAGCGTTACTAGACGCTACAAAAGCTAAAGAACTAGCTAGTCCCTGGCGATCGCTACAGTAAAAATTGCCAGTTAACTAAATAGCCTTTGCCCATTTGGAGCAATTCAAGAACGGAATCAAAATATTTAGATTACATCACCAATGGCTCGACTCTCACCGACTGCTGACTCCATCAGTCGTGCGTCCGCTCATCTCGCCCGGATAGATACGGTAGATGACAATTACCTCCGCGCGTCCCCAAGAGTCGATCCAAGTACGATTGATAGCAGGAGAAAGTTTTGGATTACGCTCTTTGATAAATTGCATAGCACGATCGATATCTTCCTGTTCTGTGAGGCGCTCGGCTCGACCCGTCACAATCACGCTACGCCAATGAAGGGGATTATGTATTTCTTCAACCTGTAGACAGATTTCTGGATTCGCGTCTAGGTCATGAGTCTTCATGCCTTCAGTTGTAAATAGATAGATGTCCTTTTCTTCGAGATAATAGTGCATTGGCATCACGTAGGGTTTTCCTTCGTGTATGTAGCCAAGATGACCGTATCCTACTTGTTGTAGAAAGTCCTGTATTTCTTTTTGCCCCATTTCATCAATATCTAACATCATTATTCTCCTTTTCAAGCTCCAGTTAATTGATATTATTGCAGGTGTATTGTTGACAATGGCACAATCAACGCTCATAATCAATGAGGGCAGAATTGAAGTAAGACTTTTGGAAAGTACCCGCTTTGTATTTGTTAGATGGCATGAATGCCTCAAGGTCAATAATTAGAGCCATCACCCTGTTTGCGAGAGTGTCAATAAGAAGGCGAAGTTTGTCACTGCTTTTACAGCGTGGGGTGCGGTAGCAGGTATAAAAACAAAGACTCCCGATTCCAAGACAATCTCTTTGCCTTCCAGCGTCAGCACGCCTTGTCCTTCAATCACGTTCACTGTGGCATTGCGAGGATTAGTATGTTCTGCGATATCCATTCCCGCCGCCAGCGACATCAGCGCATATCGGCAGTTTTTATCCTCCAACAGAATCTTACTCTTGACTCCAGTCTGGGGATATTCAATAACATCCGCCCAACGAATTGCGGTAGTATTCGATGACATTATGGTTACGGTCACAAGATTATCCTTTATTGCACAGAGATTAATTAGAACTACAAAGACACTAATGGATTGAATATTTCGATGAACTACGGAAAGACAATTTTGGAACTCGGCGGATGTCCCAGGAAAAGATAGGCAGCCGTTTTTAGCACACTTTCGGAATAAATAATCTTTTGAATATTTAGACTTGGCACGCGTTTTGCGGTGGCATTGTAGGTCGCAATTTCCCCTTCCAGACTAAAATCGCTATGAGTGCGGTAGTGGTCATTGTCGTGTACTGCCTGGAAGATGAAGTTGTAGATGGGATTAAGACCTAGGGTTGTGTCATAATTTTCGGCAGACACCCAGAGATGACTAGCAGAGATATCGGCAAACATTTCTGCGGCATTGTTATAACGCTCATACCAAGAGAATTCTAGATTTAGCGGGGTACTCTGAAACTCACTCCAGAGCCAATCCCACAGTTCTACAAGCGTTGCATCAGGGATTTGGGCTGGGTTGCCTTCCAGTTAAAGTTTGGCTAGAATTTCGACTTTGGAAGCCGTTGCGTTTTCTTGAGGATTGGCGTTAGCATAGGCGGTAGCATCAACCTGACTAACTTCGTTTTGACAGTTTATAAGTATTTTTTTAAGCTGGCTCATTTACTTACCTACTTAAGTTTTATCTATCGATCCTAACGTTTACTAAAAGCATTGGTTCATAAGAAAGAAATACTTTATAAAAAATTAACTTAAAGAATAACTATGATCAGCCCCTCGATTACCCAAGTCATTGCACAAATGAATGATTTACCTGATGACATGCAACAACAAGTTCTTAGCTTCGTTCTCAACCTGCGGCAAGAGCATTTACAAGAATCCGGCAATGCTTGGGATGTTCTAGAATCGCTCACAGGTACAATTGAAGCCCCTACGGATTGGTCAGCAGAACACGATCGCTATCTCTATGGCACACCTAAACACCAATCAAATGAAGTATGAGAAGCGATCGCCACTTTATTCAAGCAGATTTTCGCGCCTTAATGTTAGAAACAGATTAGCAGTAAAGGCTGTAAGAGACTTACACCATTAAAGTAATTGATCGCCCAGGAAAATAAAATGTCTGAAACTACATTAGATACAAGCGAACTTAAACAACTGATCAAAAGTGTGATCGCTGAAGTCCTGCAAGAACAGAAAGAAGTCTTTACTGACATTATTATTGAAGCAATGGAAGATATTGGTTTGGCAAAAGCGATCGCAAAAGGTGAAAATACTGAACCTGTTAGTCGTGAAGCTATCTTTAAGATTTTGAGCCAGCAGCAATGAATGTTGAATTTAGAAAAAGCTTTGAAAAAGACCTCAGTAAAATCAGAGATGCAGAGCTATTACAAAGAATTCAAGCAGTTATTGAAGAAGTTGAAACCATTGATAGTTTGCTAGATTTAACTAATGTCAAAAAACTAAAAGCGGAGGGAGATTACTATCGTATTAGAGTAAACGACTATCGAATTGGACTTTTTGTAAGTGAGAATGCTGTGGTTTTTTCCCGCATACTGCATCGAAAGGAGATATATCGTTATTTCCCCTAATTGTTTGGCAAGAAGGTTACTACTCACAACTACATCTCTACAGGCAACTCCTCAGAAAAAACTGCACTAATAGTAGAAAGTGGCACTTTATAAAAATACTGACGTTGAAATTGCTCCTCTCGTACCGCCGCGATAAATTGCTCAATTGTCTGTAAGTTCTCAGTATCAGCAATAGTTGACTCTACTTGAAGCAAGCTCATTTTAAAAGCTCCATTTTGAAAACTAACTTTAAAACCCAAACACTTTAAAGCTGTAAATCCCAATCGTAATAATAAGTCGCTAATGCCCAATTTTTCCATTAGTTGAATGCGCGTAACACTTTGCTCAGTACGGCTGAGATATTTAGCAATCCCTACCAAATTTAGCCAAACTTGAC
>JACCVJ010000157.1 GCA_013698215.1 Tatlockia sp.
CTCTTTAGCTGGTGGTCTGCCTTGAATGTCATCACAAAATTCATTATGGGCGTTATGACGGCAAAGCTCTTTCACGTTGAGATTACTGGAAAGCGACGTGATACGGAAACGGTCATGCGTCGTTTGGAGGGGGGCGATTGGAAAAGTGCCATTAGGTAACTCGTTGACCGCCTACCCTACCTCTCGCACGGTTTTGTAGCCGAGTCAGAGGAGCGCTTAGTTCAACAAACCCCTATCACCTTGCGACAACGGGTGTCTTTAAACCCCTATCACCTTGCGACAACGGGTGTCTTTTTTAGTACATTGGATCTTTTTTCCTCTAAGCAATTGAAGAACCACATTAAGGTTAGCTGGGACGCGTGTCCATTCCTACTACGAACTATCATTGATTTGAGACTACTGTCAGACCTCCACTCCTATCCCCAAAGCAGGATTATTAGCATAGCGATCGCTTACGTGGGCATATAGTGCGGTAGTTTTAGTGTCAGAATGACCCAGCAAATCTTGCACCTGCCGCAAAGAAGCTCCCGCCTGCAATCCCAGCGTTCCTGCTGTATGTCTCAAACTATGAGCAGATAGCGTTCTTCCTTCTGTATGCTTTAGCCCAGAGGCAGCCAGATAGAGATCCACAACAAAGCGGATGCCGCGTCGGGACAACCTTTGACCTCCGAACCGATTGCCCACGGTGATGAACAAGGGACTTGACGGGGTAAGATTTTCTCCTGTAGCCTTCCTCGCTTCTAAATACTCCCACAGCACTCTGGCTAGATCGGGACGCAGAGGGATTGTTCTAATGCTGCGCTTTCCTTCTACTCTTAGTCCCCAGTTTGCAGAGCAGCGTACCAAATCCTCTACAGAAGCTCGGTGCATTTCTACAGTACGCGGTCCTTGCAATGCCATGATCGCCATTAGCGCCCTATCCCGCAGACTTTTGATGCTGCCGTCATTGGGAATTACTGCCAAAAATTGTTTTAGCTCAATTTCATTGAGGTAGGTAATGCGCTCTGCCGCGTCCTGTTTTTCTCGTGGAGGTTTAACACCCGTAGCTGGGTTTTCTTTAATTAGTTCTGCGGCAACGGCGGCAGTGTAAAACCGACGAATTACAGATAATGTTAGGGAAATCGTGGCAGACTTTTGACCTTTTTCCTCAACTAAATACCGACGATAAATTTTAATATCATTAGTGGTTGCAAGTGCCGGGTTAATTTCTTGTTTATCGCACCAGCCAACAAATTGAACGAGTCTGCGGCGATAAGTATTAACAGTATCGGGTGCCGCATCGCCATTAGCGACATCAAGAATGAGGAAGTCGGCAAAGGCATTGAGCAAAGCTTCCTTTGTGGGTAAGACAGTAGGGCGATTTCTAGCGCGAGGCGATCGCCGCATTTCCGGCTTTGGCTTTAAAGACATACCAAGAAATTCCTCCTTTATCAAGTCTACTACCGAGAAGTCTATTTTCCGGCAGTAGACGTACAGACGATCGCGATATCGGTTTGTGAATAATTTTGGTTGTGAGTTAAAGAAGTGTGGGGTAGAATGATAGCAATTATCCTGATTGCCGTCACAGCCTATGAAATGCCTATTCTGCGGTCATCTCAAAGCTCATAAACATGGGCGCACTCCCAAAGGCAAGCAACGGTTCAAATGTCCCATCTGTTACAACACCTTCACCGATACCCTCGATACTCTCTACTACAGACGCCAGCTTAGTCCTCAGGAAGTTCACACGATTCTGCAATCTCATAGTGAAGGTAGCAGTCTGCGAGGCATTGCTCGCATCTCAGGACGCTCCTTCAATACTGTCTCCAGTCTCGTGCAGCGAGCCGCCATCAAGGGGCAGATGATGCATAATCAAGAGGTACAATCTGTCGATACCGATGAGGTGGTGGCTGACGAGATGTGGTCTTTCGTCCAAAAAAACAGAAACAGTGTGCCTTTGAGGAAGTCGAGCGAGGGGATTGCTGGATTGCAATAAGTCTGGCTCAAGCGAGTGGATTGATTCTAGCGGCTAGAGTGGGCAAACACACCGATAATCTGCTGGCAGCATTGCTGCATAGTACGGAGGGAAAAACGGATTGTCAGAAATGGAGTACAGACGACTGGGGAGGCTATGAACGGGTGCTGCCGTCTGAAGTTACGCATCACATCACCAAGAGTCGGACACAGCGGTTGGAGCGCACCAACGGGATAGTGCGGCAGCAAACAGGGCGATTTCATCGGCGGCAGAATAAGTTTAGCAAGGAGTGGAGACGAACTGAGATGACGGTACGGTTAGCGGTGAGTTACTTCAACTGGATCTGGTGCAATAGTCGGAGCAAGACAACAGCAGCA
>JACCVJ010000484.1 GCA_013698215.1 Tatlockia sp.
ATAATTAAGCTGCCAATCGGTGCGCCGTAATCTGCCTGAATGTCTCCCCATTCCCAGTCTGGATTGATAATATCGTCAGTGCGATCGCCCTCTGCTGCTAAATAGGTCAATTGCCTAACTCCTGTCAGCTTTAACTGCCTTGCTAAAGCTGTAAGCTGAACATCGGTCAAACTTGGATCGCCGCGTCCTACAAGGCGCAATAGACCCTGATCTGTACCGTAAATAGAAGTACGAATGCGATAATTTGCCCCTAGTTGCTGCAAAGCCGCCGCCGTTGTTAACAGTTTGAGATTTGAAGCGGGGATAAAGTATTTATCCGAGTCACGGCTATATATTTGACTATTATTTAACTTGTTAACGACAATTCCCCAACGTGCTTGACTAAATTGTGGACGATTAGTAATTGTTTCTATCGCCTTACCAAGTTGCGCGGGACAGATAACCGGATTAACTTCTACCTTTGCTGGGGTAGATGGTTTAGTTTGGGCTACGGCTTGCTCAATATTTAACTGTGCATAGAGCAATAGCAAGATTAATCCAATTCTTTTAGTAGTTAACATGAAAAATTCTTAATGTAATTGTGCTGTCAAAAATGCCAATTGCTAATTAGAGTAGTGTTTTAGACTAAAAAAATCGGCGAGTAACTATTTACCCACCGATTCTTAATTAAGCTAGAGTTGCACTTTTACAATTTAGTGCCACACTCAGGACAAAAATTGTTACTAAGATTCTTAGCGCCGCAGCTACTACAGAAAACTGGTAACTGTTCGCTCTTGGCAATTTCTGGCAAACCAATCATCTGCGAATTGCTCTTACCAGGCGCAACCATTGGGTAACAATTCTCATCTCTAGTAACATGAGCATCTACCAACACCGGGCCATTGTGAGCCAACATTTGGGCGATCGCATCGCTTAATTCTTCCCGTTTATCGATTTTAATTCCCTTAATTCCGTAAGCTTGAGCCAGCATTTCAAAGTTTGGCATCGCATGATCCATATTCGATGACGAATAACGCTCCCCATAAAATGCCTGCTGCCATTGCCTTACCATTCCTTGCCAACCATTATTTATGATTACAATCTTGACATTTATGCCGTAATGTGCAAGCGTACCCAATTCTTGTAAATTCATTTGAAAACTAGCATCGCCACTAATACAAATGACTTCTTCCGTAGGCAAGGCAACTTTAGCACCCATTGCGGCGGGCAAACCGTAACCCATAGTCCCCAACCCCGCGCTAGAAATCCACCGCCGGGGGCCATTTTTGAGAAACTGTGCCGACCACATTTGATGTTGCCCTACATCTGTTGTGTAGTAAGCATCCGGCGCTTGGGTAGCCAGTTCAAAAATTACCTCTTGAGGCGACATACTGTCGCTATGATGAGGCACAACTAAAGGGTAATCTCGTCGCCAAGTATAGATGCGATTTAACCATTCTTGAGTTTGATTTGGGTTAGTTGCGCGATCGCCTGTTGCCTGACATAAAGCCAATAAATCAATTAAAACCTGCTTGACATCGCCGACAATTGGCACTTCTGGGGTGCGATTTTTGCCAACTTCTGCCGGATCGATATCAATGTGAATAACTTTAGCGCGAGAGGCAAATTCGTCTAATTTCCCGGTAACGCGATCGTCAAATCTTGCCCCTACACAAATCAACAAATCGCACTCACTAACTGAAAAGTTAGCGTAAGCCGTGCCGTGCATTCCCAGCATTCCCAAGGCTAAAGGATGATTTTCATCAAAAGCGCCCTTCCCCATCAACGTAGTTGTAACCGGAATATTAAATAACTCGGCAACTTGGTTAATTTCCTCGTGAGCGCTAGCAGCAATTGCCCCACCACCCACATACAACAAAGGACGGCGCGCTTGCTGCATTAATTGCAATGCGGCATTAATTTGACCAGGATTGCCTTTAACAGTCGGACGATACCCTGGCAACTTGACTGTACCGGGTTCTACAGGCACATAGTCAAATTCTTCTAACCCAACATCTTTAGGTACGTCAATTAAAACTGGGCCGGGTCGTCCGGTACTAGCAATGTAAAAAGCCTCTGCCACAATCCGCGCCATATCTCTAGAATCGCGCACTACATAGGAGTGCTTGACAATCGGCAGCGTGATTCCATAAATATCCGTTTCTTGAAAAGCGTCCGTCCCAATTGCCCCACGAGCTACTTGCCCAGTTACAATTACCATCGGAATCGAGTCCATCTGCGCCGTAGCAATGCCTGTAACTAAGTTTGTTGCTCCCGGCCCAGAAGTTGCAAAGCACACGCCCACCTTTCCTGTGGCACGGGCATAACCGTCGGCTGCGTGAGCCGCCCCTTGTTCGTGTCTAACTAAAATGTGCTGAATACCACCCGCCGCTTCAGCTTTATAAAGCTCGTCATAAAGCGGTAAAATTGCCCCGCCCGGATAGCCAAAAATATGCTCAACGCCGTGACGCTTGAGCGAGTCTATTAAAGCAAAACCCCCCGTTGCTCGTCTAGCGCTAACTATCGGCGCGATCGCTACTTCTAAACTGACGATTTCTGGAATTATAGAATTATTTTTAAGACGGGATTCCCCGGCGGGGATATTTTGTGAACGCACTGAGTAAACCTCACACAATTACTAATTATTTAATATTAAGTATTTTTTGTATTTAAAGATTCATTTTAATTGAAAATATTACTTTAGTGGCAACTTTGTCATGGTTATATTACATCACGCAAAAAGCGGCGAGTATTATTCCAAGCCCAAATACCTACAACACAAACGATCGCACTCATCCCCACTAACACTATTTTTAACCCCAGGGCTTGAGAACCTACAACCTTACTCACGGCATCGGTAATTGGGCCAGTAATTGCTAAAGGCGCACTCAAAGCGATATTGACTAAATTATTTTGAAACCCAAAAACCTTACCGTGCATTTCGGCGGGAGTTTCTCTTTGAATCAAAGTTTGCATCGGTACGCCGACTAAAGCCGCACCTATACCCAATAAAGCACTCAGCCCCAAACCCAACCATAAATTGCTGACAAAGCTAAAAGCTGCTAAAGCAAAGGCTATAGTCAAAAACCCAAATAAAGGTAGAGGTTTATGGTGAAATACATCGCCCCAATGCCCTAAAACTCCCGCGCCTAACATTATTCCTATTCCCGCAGCCGCCACTATAAACCCGTATTGTTTCTCTGACTGCAAGCCAATTTGAGGAGCCAAGCTGAAAGTCAGCACAGTTAGCGCCGCAATTACACAGTACAAA
>JACCVJ010000486.1 GCA_013698215.1 Tatlockia sp.
AAAGTTCCTGGTAGTACCAAGTCTCGCCAAGATATGCCCACAGCCCAAGTATGAGGTTGTAAGTCTAGGTTTTGAGAAATTGCTGTATTAAAACCATCGTAATTACCAATCCCAAACCGACCGAAAAGCGCCGTAGTGCGGTTAAAAGCATACTCGCCATTAATCCCAAAAGCTGAAATATCAGTGTTGTCAATTAAGGCTTTAGTGTATTGCAAACGGAGAGCAAAGTTAGAGCGGGGCGCGTATTCTAGCTCTACGATGCCCGTATTGCGATCGCCGAATAATCCTCCTTCATCCCTAACTACTTCGCTATTAGCCGCAATATATAAACTTCTTACAGTAAAATCACCGCCGCCAATATTCCAAGCCAACGCCGCTCCCGCACCTCCAGGGCGATCAATTTGGTTTTGGACAATTAGGGGATTATTGATAAAAAAGCTAGAACTAAAATCGCTAGATTCATCATTAGCGTAGCGATTGCGATCAATAAAGTCTTGGGGTGGCATTTTTGCACCGATAGTCACTTCTAAATCTTTTTGAGGACGAAAAGTGTAGTACAGCCGCCTTAATTGGACATTATTATCAACTTGCGAGTATTCTAAACCGCCGCCATCAGCTAATAAACCTGTAGTACCTAGGAGATTGGGTATTTTATTTTGGACAGAAGAAATTGCATCTCCACCATTATTTCCGGCTTCAAGCTGGGTAATTAGGCGGTTATTAGGAGTAAAGCTAGTAATAAAATTTAAGCGAGTACGGGCGACGAGAGTTGGATTTGCTTTTCTACCTTCAGTAAAGGCAAAAATTACCTCTCCTTGCAGCTTACTTGTGGCGGAAAACTGATTAGTTTCTAGATTAGTAACGCGCCTTTCGATATCGTTTAAGCGAGTGCGAATTTGGTCTAAGGGCAAGCGATATTCTAGTTCTAAGCGCCGCAAAGTTACTAAATCCTCTTGATTAACAAAAGTAATATTAGTAACTTGCTCTAACACGCCTTGAAGCGCCGCCGCGAACTCATAACGGCTCAAAGAGCGGTTTCCTCGAAAAGTCCCGTCAGGATAGCCAGAAATAGCCCCATAACGTTGAATAAGAGAGGCTAAAGCAAGATATGCCCAATCCGTAGGCAAAACATCGCCGAGTTCATCTACCGCCGTCACTTGAGCAAGCTGGATAGAATCAAAATCTAAGTCTTTAGCTGCGACAACTTGAGCTTGAACAGGGAAAGTTAGGAACAAAATCGAGTAACTTGTCAATACCCAACCAGTTTCCAGCTTGCTATGGAAAAATTGATGCTTAAACTGAAATTTCATTGCTGATTTTGAGCGGAGGATGCTTGCTTAGTGCCTGAAGTGCCTAGTTGAATTAGCTCTATTTTGTACCCGTCGGGATCTTCCACAAAAGCAATCACTGTAGAACCGTGTTTCATTGGCCCTGCTTCGCGCACTACTTTACCGCCTTGGGTTTTAATTTGTTCGCAGGTGCTATAAATATCATCCACTCCTAGGGCAATATGTCCGTAAGCATTGCCCAATTCGTACTTATCTTCACCCCAGTTGTAGGTTAGCTCAATTACGCTATGGTCAGATTCATCGCCATAGCCTACAAAAGCTAGGGTAAATTCGCCCCCTGGATAATCTTTTTGGCGTAATAACTTCATTCCTAAGAGTTCGCAGTAAAACTTTAGGGAAGCGTCCATGTTGCCCACGCGGAGCATTGTATGTAGTAATCGCATTTTGCAACTCCAAATCCTCTATTACATTACATTTTTTATTGTAAAAACGCGATATATTGCATTTCTAGCTGACTGCTGACTTAATTGAGGTGCTATTGAGGATGATGAATACACTAGATACTGCTATTGATAACATTGTTGCTAGAGAAATTCTCGACTCGCGGGGTCGTCCTACAGTTGAAGCGGAAGTTCACTTAGTTAGTGGTGTAGTAGGGGTCGCTCAAGTCCCTAGTGGGGCATCTACAGGCAGCTTTGAGGCGCATGAGTTGCGAGATGATGATAAGAGCCGTTATGGAGGAAAAGGGGTACTCAAAGCGGTGCAGAACGTCAATGAAGCGATCGCGCCCCAGTTAGTCGATCTGGATGTAATTAATCAAGAATTAATTGATCGCACGATGATCGCCCTTGATGGATCGCCTAATAAATCAAACTTGGGTGCAAATGCAATTTTGGCTGTTTCTCTAGCCTCTGCAAAGGCTGGTGCGGAGTATCTACAATTGCCCCTTTACCGCTATCTGGGCGGCCCTTTAGCTAACTTGTTACCTGTACCGTTGATGAATGTAATTAACGGCGGCGCTCACGCTTCTAATAACGTTGATTTTCAAGAGTTTATGATTGTTCCGGTGGGTGCGTCTTCTTTTCGGGAAGCACTGCGTTGGGGAGCGGAGATTTTTGCGGCTTTGAGTAAGGTTTTAGACGACAAAGGTTTACTAACTGGCGTAGGCGATGAAGGTGGGTTTGCGCCGAATTTAGAGTCTAATCAAGCGGCTTTAGAATTGCTGATGTTGGCGATCGCCAAAGCGGGTTATAAACCAGGGGAACAAGTAGCGTTGGCGCTAGATGTGGCGGCTAGTGAGTTTTACAAAGATGGTCAATATGTCTACGATGGCGTACCTCATGCACCGACGGAGTTTATTAGTTATTTAGGGCAATTATGCGACTCTTATCCGATAATTTCGATTGAGGATGGTTTGCATGAAGATGATTGGGCTAGTTGGCAGCTTCTTACTCAACAAATAGGTAAGAAAACTCAGCTAGTAGGTGATGATTTGTTTGTAACTAATGTTACTCGTCTGCAAAAAGGCATTGACCAATCTGCCGCTAATGCAATTCTAATTAAGCTCAATCAAATAGGCTCTTTAACGGAAACTTTGGAAACTATAGATTTGGCTACTCGTAATAGTTTCCGCTCTATTATTAGCCACAGGTCGGGAGAAACTGAGGATACAACGATCGCCGATCTGGCTGTCGCTACTCGCGCTGGGCAAATTAAAACGGGTTCTCTCTGTCGCAGCGAAAGAGTTGCTAAGTATAACCGTTTACTTAGAATTGAAGACCAGTTAGGCGATCGCGCT
>JACCVJ010000495.1 GCA_013698215.1 Tatlockia sp.
TATGTAGTCCGGTCAGAAGGAAGGAGCAATCTAACCAGAATATGCAGACCCCGAACGTAACTCTGACTACTAGCCTAAGGTGGTCAAGGAGCAAGAGGGATGTTCTTCAAGGTGAATGAAAATGAAGTGAGCGTTTAAACTGCGTTACCGAGTAAGAAGCCAAATCAGGCTGACAGGCTTTCACCAAAATGGTCAGTGGGCGATATGTATGTTTTCGATTCATACATAAGCTGTGAACACAAATCCCACCGCAGAATAGCCACCACCTAACAAGAACGCGAAAACCAGCCGACACAACAGGAAAACCCCTACAGAGTCCAAGGAATGTCAATATCCCTGGTAGATTGACCGCAAGGAAGATTCAAGCCTCTGGAGGGAATAGGAAGGGATAAAAAGCGAGCTTCCGACTTGTAATGAGCCGGATAGAGGTTCAAAATTTGCCTCTGAGCGAAAGCAATAGCAGACGTATCCTTGGTCTTATGCGAACGAGACAGAATCAACGAAACCTAATTATTTGGATAAGTTAGATATTATGCGTTCCCGCCTAATAAACGGACTAAATGAGCGGTTAGAAGATTGGAGCCAAATTAACTGGCGGAAAATCAAGAAAACCGTTAAGAATCTGCGACAAAGAATCTTTCGCGCTCGACAACTTGGTAACTGGCGTAGACTGCGGAGCCTGCAAAAGTTAATGCTACGAAGCTCGGCGAATCTACTACTTAGTATCAGACAAATCACGCAGGTTAACGCCGGAAAGCAAACAGGTGGGATAGACAAGGAGGTAATCACAACTCCCCAGCAGCGCGTGAAACTCGCCTTGGATATGGCAAACACGGCTCATTCCGTTAAACCTACGAAAAGGGTTTACATCCCTAAATCCAATGGCAAGAAACGTCCCCTTGGTATCCCAACCATTCGGGATAGAGTCATGCAAAGTATAGTTAAGAATTTACTAGAACCAGAATGGGAAGCAGTCTTCGAGGACAACTCCTATGGCTTTCGTCCTGGAAGGAGTTGCGCTGATGCTGTCGAACAAATATTCACTAGAATATCTGTCAAAGGTGGAAGCCAATCGGGAGACTCATGGGTTCTAGACGCTGACATCTCAGGATTCTTTGATAATATTTCTCACAGTCACATCGAGAATTCTATTGGCAATACGCCTGGTATAAAACTCATTAAAATGTGGCTTAAATCCGGTTTCATGGAGAAGGGAGCGCTTAACGCAACCAAGGAACTCCCCAGGGTGGGGTCATAAGTCCTGTACTTGCTAACATCGGACTTGAAGGTCTGGAACAAGCAATCAAGGCAATCCCATACAAACAACGCAGTGGATACAAATCAAAAGCAGGCATGGGGATAATTCGCTACGCCGACGATTTTATCGTAACGGCACACTCTAAGGAATATATCCTAGAAGCGAAAAGGGTAGTTGAGAAGTGGTTAGAGAACCGTAACCTGAGACTTAGCGAGGAGAAGACAAGAATCGTCCAGGTAGAAGATGGATTTGACTTCCTCGGATTCAATATTCGCACATATAAAGGAAAGGCAATTATTAAGCCTGCCAAAGCCAAAGTTTTAGCATTTTGCCGAAATATTGGTGAGGTTATTAAATCCCTAAATGGTGCAACTCAAGAGGCAGTCATATCTAAACTAAACCCAATCCTCCGTGGTTTTGCTAACTACTACAGAGGTGTATGCAGCAAAGAAACCTACAGCTACATCCGTTATCGGGTGTGGCAATACCTCTGGCGTTGGGCTAGACGCAGACACCCCAACAAACCTACAAAGTGGGTCAAGGCTAAATACTTTCACCAGATGGGACATCAGAATTGGGTCTATGCCTGTAAAAATGTAGACAGAAGAGGGGAGAGCAAGTGGCTCAAACTATTTGATACTTCATCTACAGTAATCATCAGGCACATCAAGGTAAAAGGCAATGCTTCTCCAGATAACCCTAATCTAAAAGAGTATTGGGAAAACCGCAGTAAGAAACAAGGCAAATCATATTGGGCAAAAGGTAGTAGATACTACTTAGTAGCTAATCAGCAAAACTGGAAATGCCTTATATGTGGAGAATCTTTATTCAACGGGGAAAAACTGGAAACCCATCACATAGTTCCTGTTCAGGATGGAGGAAGGGATGACATCCATAACCTCAGCCACTTACATACACCATGTCATAAACAGGAACATACTAAAACCAAGTTGAAACAAGCTACAAGTAAGACTTGAGCCGTGTGAGTGTGAAAGCCTCACGCACGGTTCTCAGGGGGGTTTCGGAGATGGTAACATCTCCTTCCTACCCGACAA
>JACCVJ010000500.1 GCA_013698215.1 Tatlockia sp.
TGAGTTCCCCACAAACTAACTGGTAGTATGGGCGCTTGGGCTTTGGCGGCAATTAAAGCTGCACCAAGTTTTGGCTCGTTAATTTTGCCATCAGGGGTACGAGTACCTTCTAAAAAAACCCCTGTAGCCCAGCCATTTTCCAAGGATTGTAGCGCCGAACGAATAGCACTGCGATCGCTTGCGCCTCGACTGACAGGATAAGCACCGTACAATTTTATTGCTTTGCCCAAAACTGGAATATCAAATAATTCTTCTTTTGCCATGTAAGCCACAGGGCGACCCACAGCACAAGAAAGCAACGGCGGATCAAAGTAGCTGGCATGATTGCTGACAACTACCAAAGAGCCGCTTAATGGTACGTTTTCTGAGCCGTATACGCGCCCTCGTAAATACAGATGCAATGTAGGGCTAACAATTGACCACTTAAATAAATGGTAAAGTAACAGACTAATTGATGGTTCGCGGCTTCTGCCCATTTTGAGACACTATTACTGGGCGTTGAGTACCATTTCGGCACTACTAATATTTTCTAATTTTAAGGTGGGGCAGGTACGTTTGATTAGACCAGTTAACACATTACCGTGTCCAATTTCTACCACTTTTTCTATCCCTTCAGTGAGTAATTGCTCAGAAATTTCTCGCCAGCGTACAGAACCCGTCATTTGCTTAATTAAACGTGCTTTTAAAATCTCCGCTTCTGTAGAGGGGATGGGGTCTACATTAGACATTACCGGGATCATAGCAGTATTAAATTGTACGGGTGCTAAAATCTCTTGAAATTGACTAGCCGCTTTTGCCATTAATGGCGAGTGAAATGCTCCTGATACGTTTAAGGGGATGGCGCGTTTGACTTCTATTTGAGGCAATAAAGCTTCTACTGCTTCAGGAGTACCAGAAATTACAACTTGAGCCGAACTATTGTCATTGGCTAAAACTACATCAGGAGTTTGGGCGATTTTCTCGTGCAACTGTTGGCGGTCAAAACCAATTAATGCCACCATTTTCCCTCCCGCCGCGTTATCCATAAGTTCGGCTCTAGCTTTAACTAAACGTAATCCTGTCGCCCAATCAAAAACCCCCGCGACGTAAAGGGCGGTATATTCCCCTAAACTATGACCCGCAACTAAAGCTGGAGTCAAGCCGCGCAATTTCAAAGCGTCCGCTAAAATGCTTTCGATTACATACAAACTAGGCTGGGTGTATAGTGTGCGCGATACTTTGTCTTCTGGGTGCTGACAAATTTCTGGTACAGACCACCCCAAAATCTCCTCTGCTTGTGCCAACTTTTCTAAGGTGGCGCTAGAAGACGTTAATAAATCGCTGCCCATACCAACTGCTTGCGAACCTTGCCCCGAAAATACCCACGCCGTTTTAATCATTGAAAAAATTATAAGTTTATATTATCTATGCTTAAATCAACCCCATTTAAAAATTGCTGCACCCCAGGTTAAACCAGCGCCAAAACCAGAAACTACCACCGTATCCCCAGTTTTAATTTGCCCATTACGTACCGCTTCATCTAAAGCAATGGGAATCGAAGCGGCGGAGGTGTTGCCATAGTTGGCAAGATTGCTAATTACTTTATGGCTAGGAATATTCAGCCTTTGAGCTACAGCATCGAGAATGCGTTGATTCGCTTGATGCAATATCAACCAATCTACTTGCTCTGTAGTAATGTTAGCTTGAAATAAAGCCTTATCAATGACTTCTGGAACGCGCTGGACGGCGAAGCGATAGACTTCCTTACCATTCATTGTAATTGGCTTAAAATTGCCCTTGCCGACCTCAAGATCAGGGGTTAAAGACTGAGATTCGGGGCTATAGGACAAATTCAAGCAGTTATTTTGCGTACCGTTACTTTTAATTTCAAATCCGAGCAAAGAGTCGCTCTCCCTGGCTTGCATGACTACCGCCCCCGCACCATCACCAAATAAAACGCAAGTGCTGCGATCGCTCCAATCGACCCAACGTGACAAAATATCGCCGCCAATTAAAACGACGTTTTGATAAACCCCCGTCCTAATAAACTGCGCCGCCGTAACTAGCCCAAATACAAAGCCAGAGCAAGCCGCCGTTAGGTCAAAAGCTACCGCATTGGTTGCACCAATTTGAGTTTGAATTTGACAGGCGCTGCCAAATAAATCGTCTGCCGTAGAAGTGGCTAAGATAATTAAGTCTACGTCTAGAGGATTAATGCCCGCCATGGCGATCGCGCTTTTTGCCGCCATAGCAGCAATTTCGCTAACCGATTGGGCAGAAGTGGCTAGTCGCCTTTGTCTAATTCCCGTGCGCGAGGATATCCACTCATCTGAGGTGTCAACTAACTTACTTAAAGTTTCATTATCTAAGCAGTTTGCTGGCAACGCCGACCCACTCCCCGTAATTGCTACGCCTAAATTTTGCAAAATTATTCTCCAATAATGAGCTACGAACTGGATCTAAGAGGATAAATTTGTTTTATACCTTACTCATCGCTAGTCGCTTCACTACTGCTAACTGCCGATTGCTTTTTGCTACC
>JACCVJ010000513.1 GCA_013698215.1 Tatlockia sp.
CCAACGCCCAAGCCTTAATTACGACCGCTACAGCAGGTAAAATTTATCGCAGTAATGGCTTGCAAGCAATTCAAAGTATGCAAATGCAAGTAAACGCGGGTGCTTGCTTAGAATGGTTGCCTCAAGAAACGATTGTATTTAATGGAGCAACTTATCGCCAACAATTGCAAGTAGAATTAGCACCGGGCGCTAAATGGTTAGGTTGGGAAATTACCCGCTTTGGGCGCACAGCTAGGGGGGAGAGGTTTTTAACTGGCGATTGGAAATCTCATACAGAAGTTTGGCAGCAAGGTTTACCATTGTGGATAGACAGGCAATGGCTACCCGCCGGAAAAAATATTATTGATAGTCCTCATGGTTTAGCAGGATTACCAATTGTGGGTAGTTTAGCTTGGATTGGGCAAGCCGTAGAGCCAGAAATAGTCGAAAAAGCAAGAGTTTTGTTTCCCAAGCATAGTAATAGCCAAGCAGGGGTAACTTGCTTACCGATGGGCTTATTGTGTCGTTATCGTGGCTCAAGGGTAACAGAAGTGCGAAACTGGTTTACGGAAGTTTGGCAGTTATTGCGATCGTCCTATTTAAACCGATCTATTTGTCTGCCTAGAGTTTGGCAACTATAAAGAAATTATGCACCTTACACCCCAAGAAAAAGACAAATTACTTATTTTTACGGCGGCCTTAGTCGCCGAAAGACGCAAGCAAAGAGGCTTAAAGCTGAATTATCCCGAAACAGTCGCTTATCTTGCCGCCGCCATCTTAGAAGGCGCTAGAGATGGGCGTACAGTAGCAGAATTAATGAGTTATGGCACAACCCTATTAACGCGAGACGAGGTAATGGAAGGAGTGCCAGAAATGATCGCAGACGTACAGGTAGAAGCCACCTTTCCTGATGGAACGAAATTAGTTACCGTTCATAATCCAATTTTGTAGCTTCAAACAAAATTATGATTAAGAGCTAAATTTGGTTCGATTAAGCTGCGAGTTTCTTCATCTAGCACTTTGATTAAACGGTTATAAATTTCCTGTGCTTGTTGGGGAGAATCGCCAATACTGGTTACTCCAAGTTTGCCAAACTCCGAAAGGCAACCCATTAAGTGAAAAACTGTCCCAGTTTCTGTACCAGAGTCAAAATGCAGCCTGTGAGTAGCGATAATATCCATCAAATCATTGGGTAATAATCCCTTATAGCGCTCTTTTTGGAGGTTATCAGTTGCCGTGTAATATTTTTCGCGTCCTTGCTGGCTGTAAAATAATCCTGTAGAAAGGTCGTAACGTCCATTTGTTAGCAATTTTAAAGTCATAAATGGGTGAGTAGTGCCACCTTTACGCAGATTGATTTCAATTGCCTGAATGTCCCAACTATCTCCATCATTACCAGGCTGACGGACGGCAATAAAGTCAACTCCAAATCTCTCTAATGCGCCTTTTGCTGCTAGTAGTCTCCCAACTTTCAACCCCAATTCTTGAAGGCGCAAACGGTAAGCAATATCTGCGGGAAAACGACAACCTAGATAAATTTGCCCGTCGGGGCCGCCTAAAATTTGGTCATGGGTAGATAATATTTCTACTTCCCCATCGGGAGTTATTCTACCCTGAACGCTAGGACTTCGCTTTTCTTCGCCTTCGATAAATTCCTCAACTATTGCCCCTATTTCAGGAATCCGCCCCGAAAAATTATCCCAATTTTCCGATTTTCCTTGAAAGCGCATTTGCTGTAATTGCTGCTTGATTGCTGCTGGCTTTTCGGCGGGATCAGATATATTTTGAATTGGTCTTAAATCAAATAAAGCATTAGCTTCGCCAGAAATTCCTTCGTTGAGTTTAACTACCAGGCGTTTCAATTGCGGCTTGCGTTCCCATAGTTCGCCAATTGCTGAGACTAATTCCTCTACATTCCACAGGCTTTCGTTAGTGCCATCTGGGTAAGGAATGCCACTTTGAGCAAAGATTTGTCTGCTACCGCTTTTTGTTCCCCAAATTTGCAAGCTGGGATCGCAACCATACAATGGTACGCCGATTTGTACAGATAAATCTCGCTCCCAATTGGAGGAGTTGTAACAAATCATAAAAGACTTTCCGGGGCGTAAAGCTTGACGTAGCCGCGCCATTAATCGGGGGCGTTCTAAGATTTTTTGGGTTAGGGGTTTGTGGGAAGAATCGTAAGTAGAAAGCAATAATAAGCGATCGCGCGCATGAGAAAAAGGTATCCCTGGTAATAATTGCAAATAGTAGTCAACGACACTGGGATGCAGGGGTTGAGACGTAATGTAAATTAGCCGCGTGCGTGGATTTTGCAGGCGAATCAAGGAAAAAAGTAGCCTTTCCTCGTAGTGGTGAACGCCGTCAATTTTTAGTAATTCCCGCCGATCTAAACTCAGGGAAGGAATTACTAAAATATCCCCATCACTGCGATCTAAGTCCTCTAGGGTGTGCCAAAATTCGCGCAAACTTGCCTGCAACTGGCGAAATTCTAATTCTTGTGCTGATAAAAGAGAACTATCTATTATTTGCATCGCCTCAGTCCTGCCACGATCGCCTATGAATGAGATTTTACTGCGGCTACTGAGGCTTGCAACATACCTCTAGAGAACCATTGACGGAATGTCTTGCTTTATCTAAATAACTGTACCGTCCTTGATTACAGCATTTTTTAGTACCACTACAATCCCACTACGAATGTAGAAACCCTGACTTTCTTTTTCGGCTTCTTGGACGCGATCTTTATTAATTATCTGTACGTCGCAGCCAATCCGAGCATTTTTGTCAACGATCGCCCGGCGAATGGTGCTATTTGAGCCAATTCCTAACGGAACTTGCGTACTTTCATACTGAGATTTCTCCTCAGCAAAGGGTTGATAAAAATCCGCTCCCATAATTAAAGTATCGTCAATGGTACAACCTTCTTCAATGCGCGATCGCACTCCCAACACTGAATGCTGAATTCGACACCTTTTTAAAATACACCCCTCGCCAATAATTGATTCTGTCACCTGGCAATCTAGCAGCTTACTAGGGGGCAAATAACGCGAACGAGTGTAAATTGGGGCTTCCTCATCATAAAAGCTAAATGGGGGGTCGGGTTGCTTTGTCAGCGCCATATTAGCTTCATAAAATGCCTCAATCGTCCCGATATCTTCCCAATAGCCATTGAACAAGTAAGCTTGAACGTTAAGATCCTTTGCCGCCGCCGGAATAATCTCTTTACCAAAATCGGTTTGAGTTAAAGAGGATTTTAATAAGTTAATTAAAACTTGTTTTTTGAAGACATAAATCCCCATCGAAGCAATGTAGGGTTGTTGCTGCGCTTGTTCTTTAGTCAAGCCCAAGATTGTTGTATCAACCTGCATTCGCCGCAACTCGTCACCTTTGGGCTTTTCGCTAAAGTCGATTATGCGTCCAGCATTGTCAATTTTCATCAACCCAAAGTCGGAAGCCAAACGTTCAGAAATGGGAACAACCGAAAGTGTGATATCTGCCCCAGTTTCGCGGTGGCGTTTCACAAATAAGCGATAATCCATGCGATAAAGATGATCTCCTGACAAAATCAGGTATTCGTCAACATCCCACTCCTCTAACAGCCAAATATACTGACGCACTGCATCGGCTGTACCTTGAAACCAATTCGGGTTTTCTGGAGTTTGCTGGGCGGCTAACACTTCAACAAAGCCATCGGTAAAGCCCGGAAAAGTATAAGCACGGCCAATGTGGCGATTGAGGGAAGCGGAATTAAATTGCGTCAGTACATAAATTTTGTAAAGTTCTGAATTGATGCAATTACTAACAGGAATATCGATGAGGCGATATTTGCCTGCTAACGGTACGGCGGGCTTGGCGCGTAGCTTGGTGAGGGGGTAAAGCCGAGTGCCTGCACCGCCCCCTAAAATGATCGATAATACTCTTTTCATAAAAAACTGCTCTTACTGCCAATCAACTCCCAAGTTTAGTTTCTGACTGTGTGGAGCCGTTGGCAAGGGGGGAGACAAATTTAGTATTTGTCAGTAGTGAAGAAACTCAGCTATTGGCGGCTTTGGGGTAGGCAATCCGCTTGTGGTGAAATTGCAACCAAACTTCAACAAAAATTTCGGCAATGCGCGACATTTGGGCGCGGGTTAATCCAGAATTTATCATTTGATTATCTTGCCAGCGCGATCGCAATATTTTATTAACCATTGCTAAAGCTTCTTCGTAAGTTGCCTCTTTAAGACTTCGTAACGCCGCTTCGCAAGCATCGGCTAACATCACAATCCCAGTTTCAGGGGATTGAGGAATTGGCCCATCGTAACGAAAATCTCTTTCGTCTACGACAATACCTGACGGGTTATCTACGTCAGCGAAGGCTAATTGCTGGGCTTGGTGGTGAAAATAAGCAACTAAAATCGTGCCTTGGTGTTCGGGAATAAATGCCCTAACAGCTTTGGGTAAATGGTATTTCCGCGCCATTATTAAGCCTTCGCTGACGTGCTTAATAATAATTTTTGCACTCAACCAGGGATTATTAATTTCATCGTGCTTATTTGGGCCGCCCCTTTGATTTTCAATAAATCCTTGGGGATCGTGTAATTTACCAATGTCATGATAAAACGTACCTGCTCTTACTAACTCTACGTTAAAACAAAGTTCCTTAGCGGCGGCTTCTGCTAAAGTTGACACGAATAAAGTGTGTTGAAAAGTGCCAGGAGCGTCTGTTGCTAGGCGTTTTAAGAGCGGTCTATTGGGATTAGCAAGTTCTGCTAAACGAATCGGCGTTACCAGGTCAAATAGATACTCTAAATAAGGGCTTAAGCCGATCGCTATAATACTCCAAGCTAACCCCGAAAGCCCCACTAATCCAGCTTGTTGCCAAGTCTCATACCGACCAATATTAGTGTGATTAAAAATCAAATCTACGAGCAAAAATGTAATTGCTTCGACTAAACCAACTGCAACGCCGAGTAAAGCTAATTCTTCGCGCGATCGCATTTTTCCGGCAAAATTACTAGCAAGTACGCCCCCAACAGCCCCTGCCAGCAAATACTCTATATTAATTCCTAAGCTTGCGGGTAATAGCACTATTACTAAAGCTGTCACCGTAAACCCCAAGGAGGGAGCGTAAAAACTGCCTAAAAGCAAGCCTAGGGCGGGTAAACTTGTATAATTAAATCCCAGAGTTGTGATTAAAATTGTACTCAAAGTCAGCAGCATAACTAAAATGCGATCGCGCTGCTGTAAAGTACAACCTAGTTGTCTTTTGATTAAGACAAAAATCCCCAAAGAACCCGTTACAAAAGTTCCTAGTTGCAGCAAGCTGTACCAGCCAATTTCTCGCCGACTCAAATCAAAACGATCTAGCAATAAAAAGGCTGCATGGTCGATTTCTTGCCCAGCTTTGACAATAGTTTCACCTTGCTGCACTTCTAATATTATGGTGTTGACAGAAGACGCGGCTTGTTCGGCTTGATATTTTGTTTTAGCAACGTCTTCAATCAAGTTTGGCTGCAAAACGTTAATTAGTAGTTCTTTTGCCCACGATTGAGCAGTTTTTGGTAAGGCGCTATTAACATCAGGGGATTTCAGTTGTACATCTACGGCAGCTTTGATAATATCTGGCGGTAGTCCTGGGGCAATTCCTTGAGTTAAGATCCGATCTTTGCTGCTATTGATTGCCCTTTGAGTTTTTTTCCATTCCTCCTCTGACAATTCCAGCACTAACTTGTCAATATTTCTAGGATTAAGGGCAAGTTTAGTTTTTGCTTGGGCGTATTGCTGCCGAATTTGCGTAATTTTATTAATTAATTTAGTAACATTTTCTGGTGAACGCCAACTAAGGGCTTGCAATTCTATAATTGCTTCGGCTGTGGGGTTATTTGCTGAGATACTGGGCTTGTTTTTACTAGCTGATTGGGCTTTAAAAGTTGCTACTACTAATTTCCACTCTAATTCTGGGCAATTACGCAAATAACGTTGCATGGAAATTGACAAAGTTGATGTTTCGACAAACGGCAAACTCCCAGCTAGCCGCCGACTTTCATTACTTGCAAAGAGGATTTGTTGAAGCCCAACTTCAACTTGTTGATTTACGACTTCGTTAATCTTTAATATAGGTGAAGCAACGGTACGGGCGGCTTTACGTTCGGCTTTTGTTGTTTCAATATCTTCTACACTTATGCTATAAGGTGCGGTAATTGTCTGCGGCGCAATTGTACCTACAGCTAACCTTGGCTGATTATAGAATCTATGTCCTAAAACTGTAGTAAGTGCGATCGCACCTAAACAAAAAATGGCTATAGAATGATACTTTTCTAAGCCCCGCCATAGTTTCAACCCTGATTTAATCACAGAAAACCCATCAGCCATTTTTTTTGTTTTTTGGCTTGCGGATGTTTGGCAAAGTACCTCTTTTTGGCGTTTAGGCTTGGGAAAATCAAACAAGCGCAGCTTTTTCATTAACTACATCGGCTACAAAGCAAATAAAAAAACAATTTTCGGTGCTTTCAATCTAATTATCTACCTGTTGTGGATTCTCCCCCAACCAACTTACAACCCTTTAAATTGTCTAACGCGAACGAATAACGCGGGGTGCAGCAACCGCCGTAGATAGTAGTTGGGCTTTGCTGTCGTACACTCCTGACCATACAGCAACTAAATCCTCGGATAATTGTAACATTTCTGCCTTTGGGCTAGTTTGCGAGTCGGCAACTATTTGCCAACTACTAGGAATATTGGCGGCGCTGTTGTAAGCGCCCGATAGTGCGCCCACAATTTCTCTGCTGGTAGAGGGCGATTGAATACTCCTTTTTACACTGAGGTTAATATCTTCTACGGTACTCAAAAAATAATAAAATGCTAGAGCCACAGAGGTTGTAACGCCACTTCCCTTGGCGATTATAGTTTTCTCTATCCCTGCTTTTTGCTCTAATAGAGTCTGCACTTGTTGCAATGCGTCGGTTAACTCTGTATTTGGTGCGTCTATAAAGCTAACTATTTGAGGAATTAACTTAGTGGGGTAAAGTTTTTCTGTCAAAGCTTGGGCGATCGCATACCCAATTGCTAATATACTCTCTTGAATAACTGGTTGATGCTGCCAAATACTAGCTACAGATAGCAAATTTGAGCGCAAGTTAATTTTGTTATCGTGATAAAAAAGCGCCAATGGTAAAGTTGCTACCACTGCTTGCAACGGTGTTAATTCTAGGATTAAAAGCTTTTTTAGCCAGCTTTGCCGCTCAAATCTACCCAATTCTACCAAGCTTTGCGCCCCTGGAATTAGTAGTTTTGCGATCGCTGTAGATTTTGATTTGCTGGGATTAGTAATTTTCTCGGCTATTGTTGCGCCTAATAAAGCACCGTGAAATCGGCTAGTTATTGAGTAGCGCATAGAATTAAATTACTAAACGTTGTTAATAGCGCTCATTTCTTGCTGTGCGACTAAATAATGAATCAGCGCCTGCAATCCTAAACGATAACTTTCTGCGCCAAACCCGCTAATTTGTCCAATAGCAACGGGTGCAATATACGAGTGATGGCGGAAGGCTTCGCGCTGATAAATATTGCTCAAATGCACTTCTACAGTGGGCAATTTAACCGCAGAAATTGCATCTCTAATTGCTATGCTCGTGTGAGTGTACGCCCCAGCATTAATTAAAATTCCTTGCTGTTCGCTGGCGTTATGAATAGCATCAATTAGTACCCCTTCATGGTTTGATTGCAC
>JACCVJ010000514.1 GCA_013698215.1 Tatlockia sp.
TTAAGCTACCGTACCCACCAAACAAGCGCCTGTAAAGTTGACTCCAGCTAAATTAGTTCCTTCCAATTCCGCACACAACAAATTAGCGCCTGTTAAATTTGCCCCGGATAAATTAGCGTTGCGTAAATCAGCTTCTTCTAAATTGGCTTCTTGGAGTAACGCCCCTTGCAAATCTGCCCCACTGAGATTTGCTCCTTGTAAGTTTGCCCCACTAAGGTTGACTCCGCGCAAATCTGCCCCCCGAAAGTCTACACCTTGCAAGTTGACGCTCATTAAGTTTGCGCCACTCAAAAAAGCTCCCGCAAACGATGCTTGCGATAATTTCGCCCCCATCAAATTCGCACCTCTTAAGTTGCTACCTCGCAAATCTGCACCACTCAAATCGGCTTGCATCAAATTTGCGCCTAACAAATTTGCCCTCAAGTCGGCTCCTAAAAACTGACTTCCCAGTAAATTTGCTCCGTCTAAACGCGCTCTTTCTAGTTTTGAACCAGAAAAATTGACCCCGACTAAATTTGCCCCAGCGAAGTTTATCCCTGTTAGATCCAAATTAGAGAAATCTTCGTCCTCTAAATTAGCTCCTGGTAAATGTACAACTTTTCCTTTACGGATGGCTTCAATATCCACTGCTTTTTACTCTCTTATCATTGAAATTTGGCACATCCGTACCTTGAGCATCAATTAACCACATCCCAGCGCTGATTTTTGGTAAAGCGACGGGTAAATTTAAACCTTGTTGCAGGCCCATCACTAACAGTTCTAAAGTATCTACAAGCTTTGGTTCCCAATGTTGTCCTTGTTGCGCTCTAAACTCTGCTAATACCTGCATTAGCACTGAATCGCCGCTATGGTGGGAGGCTTGTAAGTCGATAACGCGCTTTTGAAAGGCGGTAACTAAGCCTAAAATTCTTGATTCTAAAGGAATTTCCTCGCCTGCGTAGCCGCCTGGTTGTCCTGTACCGTTCCACAATTCGTTTTGATGGGTGATAATACGAGCGATCGCACTCATCCGGGGCATTGTCCGCAATATCTGCGCGGCGGGCATCAAGGGACAACTAGGCGCTTCTCCATACTCAACGCTCACTGTACAAGGTGCGACCCTATGCAGCAATCCAGCAAGACGCAAGCGTTTTAACTGCCAAGCTGGTAAATCCATCATTTGTCCGACAGTCTCAGCTAAAGCAGCTACTTCGGCGGCGGTCATTTGGTTATTGGTATCGGCAGTATCTATTAGTTGCGCTAAACGTAAAAATGCCTGAAGTTCGTTAGAAACTAAGTTGTTATCTAGGGCTTGTTGGTGCTTCCCTGCAATACTATCAGCTTCACTCGTCTGTAAATAATCAACGACGCGGGAAACAATTGAGCCTAAGTCTTCTTGTTCAATATTTGGCGCGGCGGCGACTATTTCTTTTACTTGGTTAGTTAATTTTTGAGCGAGTTCGGGGTTGTAAGTTTGAATATGCGCGATCGCAATTTCCACCGTTTCTTGCACCAATACAGGCTCAAATGTCCAAAAGCCGTAGAATTTTCGTTCTAAATCGGTGGCGGGTATTCCAGCTGTACCATAGTCTGCCTCAGATAATTCTTGACACAGTACCATTGCTGTATAGCTAGAACCCAAAATCATTAAGTGCCATTCTTGCGCTACGGGGTCGCTTGGGTCTAGTCCTAATACATCTACATTCGCTAACTGGCTTGTAGGATGTTCAGTAAATCCCGCGTCGGGAGCCGCCATTATTGCTACTTGCCGGGATTTTTGGGCTAATTCATTGTATCTATCTGCTTCTTGAAGATACCATTTGCCCCGTTGAAAAGCTGTAATTACCAAGGGAGGCTCACTACAGCTTAAAATACAATCTTCTAAAGCGTGACACAGAGCAACTAGAGTGTTTTTGTAGTAAACCCCAAAATTAAGGGGTCTTTTTTCAGCGTGGGCTACTGCTAACTTTTGTAAAATTGAACCTTGTAACATATTAGGAATTTATTAAACGAACTGCCAAGAACAAAAAACTCTTTACGATGCTGTAACTAGCTGTTTATCATTAGCTATCGGAGCGCTGAGAGCTTCTTCTAGCTCGGATTTGCCTAGTTTAGCTTCTAGTATATTCATAACTTCGCGTCCGAAGTCATTGGGATTTTGCCTCCATGCTTGCAAGCAAACTTGACCGAAAAACGATCCTAATGGTTCGGGATTCCACAAGAGTTTTTTGGCTGTCCAAGGCATTAAGCTCATTGGATCGTAACCTGGTTCAAGTACACCCTTTTTGAGGGCGTAGTCTTCTAAATGAGTATGGGGTTGAAGTCCAATAAAGAATATTGCTGGCTCTACTTTATCCGCACCAAAGATTTTTTCTAATTCTCGGTGATAAGCTATGGTTTGGCGGATAGTTTCGATTCGTTCGTCAATAACGTTAAAGGAGTAGTTGACGGATACTAAATCGTTGAAACCTGCGGTTTTAAGATCGCGGCAGTTTTCTAAGACTGTCCGTAGATTGTAGCCCATCCGCATTTTACGGACTAACTCTTGAGAACCGCTAGTAATACCAATCTCAAAGTAATTCATCCCGGTTTTAGCCATCAATTCGCATAGCTGGGGGGTTAAGTTGTCGGCGCGAATGTAAGCCGCCCAGTGAATATCCTTCATGCCGGAATCGACAATTTTTTGCAGCAATTCTACCGCATCATCTATATAACGTCTAGCTGGGATAAATTGCGCGTCTGTAAACCAAAAATTGCGAATACCGCGATCGTATAATTGCCGCATCTCGGCTACAACTTCATCGGCGGGGTTAATGCGTACTTGTTTGCCTTCGACTACGGTATAAACGCAGTAACAACAGTTGTGAGGACAGCCACGCTTGGTTTGTACGCCAATATAAAAGTCTGACGATTGCAAATAGTATTGAAATTCTGTCCAGATACTTTCTATATAGTCGTAATTGCAGGCGGTTTTCTCTATTGGGGTGGGTTGTTCGTGAATCAGGCGATCGCGTGGTTTGTCTTCTCCTACTACATAGCACCTTTCGCTTTTTAAGTCTTCCCCTTTAATCAGCTTTTCTAGTAAGGTTTCCCCTTCACCTACCGATACAATTGTTCCCTTGGGCAATTTGTTACCCAACTGTTCGTAAAATACGCTAACTGCACCGCCACCAACTACCGCACGAGCTTCTTTGTGATACTTTCGAGCGCGTTTTAATCCTCTGGAAATTAAGCCTTGATTGCGCCACAGTTCGGTATAGTAAGAAGCTGCAAGTCTTAGTCCGCCAAAAGCTCCTCGTAATTTAATTAAAGGATTGCTGGCATAATAAAATTCAAAGGCGTTTTGTAACGGATTTCCGCCTCGCCCTCCCACTGGTGCGTAAATTTGAATATCTCGCCAAGAAAATACTAATAACGTTGGCTGAAACTCATCTACACACTCATCTAGAGCCGTATTAAAATCTAGTGGTGGCACAACCCCCAAGTCAAAGATACGCTGCTGGACTTCGGGAAATTGCTTATGTACGCCATCGGCTAAATAAACAACCCCAATCGGGAAAATAGGATTGCACGGAAGGCGAACGTAGAGAATGCGGTTTTCCATTGTGGTTTTTAACTTCTATCTAGTCCTAGTTTCCATTTTTAGCCAGCATTACACTCTTTTTTAGACAAATTGTTGTTCTGCTGGTTTACAGATTTAATTTATACCTTCACTTCTGTAGGCTAATGAAACATCACTTGCTTACAGGTTTTCTGAATTTTATTCATATAACTTTACGATAACATCTACTTTACTCAGGGGAGAGAGAATTTTGTTTAAATTTTTCTAAGAATTTGCCAGAAAACAAACTTTTTTTTCACCGCTTAACACCGATACTATAATTCGTCAATTACCTATAGATAAGTTTGCGGAATCGTAATACAATATTTATATTCTGTCTCTCTACCTTAAGAAATAGATTGCCAAATAGTAGGCAGTTGGTAGTAGAGGTTACAGTCGATGGGGATCGCTAGTGTTAGCTTAAAAAGGTAATTTTAAGAAGCGGCGTATAAGCTAGTTAGCAGTTATGGCTCAAATAATCGATCCCATACCATCGGATGAATCAAATCGAATTGTCTGCTGCTACGTGAATGCTACAAGCAAGATCCAAATAGCTCGTAGTTCTAATACAGGAAATTGGTATTTTGAGCGGGTAGTTTTTCCTGGACAACGGTTAGTATTTGAAGCGCCATCCCAAGCAGTGTTAGAGATTCATACAGGTATGATGGCAAGTTCGATTTTATCAGATAATATTCCGTGCGATCGCTTGACGATGGACGAAGAAGACAGCAGCGCTTTTATCCAACAATTAAACGGGCAGGTTACAGAAGCCGCAAATGAAGGTTTAGCTACTGCGAAACATGAGAATTTAACTACCGTTTCTTAAAAATTGCCTAAAATGAGAAACTTTACTCCATTACTTGCGGGTTGCTAGAGTTAGCTGCCCGTTTGTTAAATTTAAAATCTGCTTTTAGATAATTTACAAAATTGAAAAGTGAGGTAACGTAGCTATTAGAATACATTACGCTTAAGTTTTAATTGGGTTACTAAGGTTGAATCTACCTTCGTTTATTTGGTTGTGGAAAATAGCCGCTTGGGCAATGGGTTTTTCTGTCCTAGCTTATTTGCTACTGGCGGTGACAGGGGTTTGGATGTTTGGGACTAGAACCAAATCTATAGCTCAACCTAGTTGGTTAAAGTTTTTGCACTACATACTCGGTGCTAGTTTAGTTGGTTTAGTTTTACTACTCTTGGCAATTGGGATTGTTGGCACATTAGGACATTTTGGCTCTTTAGGTCATTCGTCCCACTATGTAGCGGGGTTAGTAGTTGTGGCGCTAGTCTTGCTATCTGCAGCAAGTGCGACTTTGATTCATGTCAAGCCTTGGGCGTGGAGCGTTCACATTGGCACAAATATTACTTTATTTGCTGGGCTAGTTTGGGT
>JACCVJ010000592.1 GCA_013698215.1 Tatlockia sp.
CCCTGCTGCCTGTAATTCTTCTAGCAAGGGCAATACTCCGGGCAGTAAATCCGCCGGACTCAAATCTTGAATAAAGGCTTCATAATAGCTATTTTTCCGTGCCATCATTGCTTGAATGTCAGCTTCAGGAATAGAAACATCACCCAGTAAGTGCAGTAAAGAATCACGCCTTGCCAAACCGCGCATTGCCTCGTTAGCTTGGCGATCAAAAGCAATTCCTTCCTCATCCGCTAACTGTTTCCAACCTCGGTAGTGATACTCAGAAGTGTCTGTTAACACGCCATCCAAGTCAAAAATTACCCCTTTAATTGGTAATGTTGTCAAAACAGGTACCGCTACATCAATTAGGCTTGATTCTTCACTGTTATTAATGTTTGTCACTTTTACCTCTGTAATTCCGTCGGTACTTGTTAAGTCAAACTCATAACATTGTTGTTGCCAGTACAGCTTAAAATTTAAGCGCGTCCAACCAGGGGGTAAATGGGGAGTAGCGATAATTGGCCCGGTTTCGGTTAAACGCACTCCTGCAAAACCAAAGATTACTGCTTGCCAAGTACCACCCGTAGAAGCGGCGTGAATGCCCTCATGAGCGTTGCCACGTATATCTTTAAGGTCTACCAATGCTGCACGCATAAAATGCTCGTAGGCTTCGGCGCACAGGTCCAAGTCACAAGCTAAAATAGCGTGAATTGCTGGGCCCAGTGAAGATCCATAGGTGTGATCGGTGCGATCGCTGTAATAGTCCCAATTAGTCCGCAGTAGGGCAAGGTCTTCCCGATTTGCCAGGGGTGTTTTTAAAGGCAGTTGGCGCAGTAAGTACAACAACATCAACACATCGGGCTGCTTGAGAATTTGCCGTTGACCCGTAGCATCAATGCCCAAAAGTGCTTGCATTGATGTAGTACGCCCTTCGTACTCAGACAAATCTACATCAATTAAATCAAAGAATCCATCACATTGTTCAATCAATCCAGTTTTGGGATTATGCAGTACAAGCAGGTGTTGCGCGACGTGCTGCCAGCGATCTAATCGTTGGGTAGTAAGATTTAGTTTTAGCTCAAGTTCTGTTGCTTTGGACGGATAGTTTGTTTGCAGCCAATCTAACACAGCTACAGCAGTTTCCATATGCCACTGCACCATGCGGTTAGTAAAAGCATTATTGTCTACGTGTTCGTGGTTTTCATCGGGGCCAATCACATCGCTAATTTCGTAACAATTGCGAATTTCATTCCATTCAACCCGGCTACCCCAAAATACCGCAGTATCGAGGATAATTTCGGCTCCTTGTTGTTGCATCCAATCGTTATCGCCCGTTGCTTGCCAATACTGCCAAACTCCGTAAGCTACATCGGTTGTAATGTGCAGTTCAATATCACCGCACCAAATCCTTACCTGCTCACCATCGGGGCCTGTTATCCATCGGGGGGTTACTTCATCCCCCGTGCTGGCACTTTCCCAAGGATACATCGCCCCTTCATACCCAGCTTCAGTAGCTTTACGTCTTGCGCCATCTAAGTTGTGGTAGCGGTAAGATAGCAAGTTTTTTGCTACTTGGGGTTGAGTAAAAGTCAGGAAAGGGACAAGGAATATTTCTGTATCCCAAAATACGTGACCGCGATAAGCGTAGCCAGATAGGGTTTTAGCTGGAATACTTACTCTGTCGTCATGACGGGGTGCAGCTATTAAAAGTTGAAATAAGTTGTAACGAATAGCTAATTGAGCCGTGCGATCGCCTTCAATTACAACATCGCAATCGTGCCATAATTCATCCCATACCGCTCCATGAGCGGCTAGAAGGGTTGCATAGCTCTTAAAACTTGCTAAATGCTGCGAGGCTATTTGAGCAGGCTCCGAAACTTGTCTTGAAGTGAAGACTGTGACTATCTTTTCTAAAGTAGTAGTTTGTCCTTTTTGGGCGGTAAATTTGGTTTGTAAGTTGGCTGCTAGCTCTGTATCAACTTCGCAAGTTAGTTTTGTCGCTATACCTAGTTCAATACCAGACTTTAAACAGCGCAGTTGTACCCAATCACTATTACGCGCGACTCCTGCGTTTAATAACTCCCAGTGCTTTACGCCTTGGTTGTCAGGGTAGGTGCTGAGACTAGCATTTACTTCAATTATTCCAGTAAAATCTATGGGCGTAACAGAGCATCGCAGGATTAATAAATGCTCGTCTGCCATGCTTGCTAGGCGTTCAAAGTGCAACTTGACTGTATTGCCTGCGGGACTGCGCCACAGCACGTAACGGCTTAATATGCCCCAATGCAAGTCTAATTTGCGGGAGTATTCCAACACTTCGCCTTGAGCTAGGCTAAAAACTTCGCCAGCAATTGTAATTTGTAATTGTAGCCAGTCAGGACAATTTACTAACTCTGTATAAACTACCGGAACATCATCATACACGCCATGAATAAATGTTGTGGCGTTTGCGCCGGGATAGCCTTCTTCAAAAGTGCCGCGAGTTGCTAAGTAGCCGTTGCCAATCGTAAACAGTGTTTCTTTATGATGTAATTCGGCAGGCAAAAATTCTGTTTCAATGACGTTCCAAGCATTTCTATCCATGACTGGCTTATCTCACAACCGTAATTTTTTTAGTACGTGAATTGCTTTACTTAGCATTCCCTCGAAGCTAAACTATTTGGCTATTGTTGCAAAAACTTTACAAAACGCCGTAAAGTAGGTTTTGAAAAGTTTTACCTATATCTATGCTTCAATGACTACGCGCAGATTTCCGCGTTTTCTAGCAACCCGACAAGCGGTAGTGCGCCCAGAACGTTCAAATTCTAAGTCAAGGATGGTATTCCCAACGCGCAAGTTATGTAACGACAACTGATTGATCGATTCTGGTAGCGCCGGATCGATAATTCGCAAACAGTTATTTGCAGCATCCGGCACTAAGTTTACCATCATGTGCAACAACTGAAAGATACTTCCAGTAGCCCAGGCTTGGGGGGTGCAAGCAACGGGGTACTGTACGGGTGCATTGTTGCCATTACGTTCGTAGCCGCAAAACAATTCTGGGGGACGCTGGTAAGATTGTGCCAAAGTCATGTCTAGCAAGCCTTGAGATACTTCTAAGGCTTGTTCGGCAAGTCCCAAGCTTCGCAATCCCATCGCAATTAGGGAATTATCGTGTGGCCAGACCGATCCGATATGATAGCCCATCGGGTTGTAGGCTGGAGACAAACTACTCAATGTCCGAATCCCCCACCCATTGAACATATCCGGCGCTCGGAGTCTTTCGGCGACACTACTAGCGCGTTCGGTAGTAAGAATGCCCAAATGTAAACAGTGACCGGGATTTGATGTAATACTATCTACTTGGTTTCCTTCGCCATCTAAAGCCAAAGCACAAAAATGTTGATCTTCCATCCAGAAGTCACGGTTAAATCGGGCTTTAAGTTCTCTAGCTTCTTCTAGCCAGCGATCGGCTAAATCGATCCGCTTTTTCATTCGGGCAATTTCTGCTAACCGAATTTTGGCAGCATAGGCATAAGCTTGTACTTCAGATAGGATAATTGGCCCGGTGGCAAGTTCGCCTTTACGGTTAACAATACAGTCTCCAGAATCTTTCCAGCCTTGGTTAGCAAGTCCGCGCCGCGATTTGCAGATATAGCCAAGATAGCCAGTTTCCTTACTATTGCGATCGATCCAATCCATTGCTGCAATTGCATTCACCCATAACCTATCTAAGGTTTCTTTGTCGTAAGTCCAGGCGTAATACTCGGCGTACAACATCAACCACAAAGGAGTAGCGTCAATGGTTCCGTAGTAAGGGGTATGGGGAATTTCTTGACAACGCGCCATTTCTCCTTGGCGCAACTCGTGAAGAATTTTACCGGGTTCTTCTTCGCGCCACTCGTCTTCTACTTTGCCTTGGTAGAGTGCTAACAGGATTAAAGTTTCTTTGGCAATTTGCGGGTTCAGCATCAAAGTCTGAGAAGCAGTAATCAACGAATCTCTGCCAAATAATGTTGAATACCAAGGTACTCCGGCGGCTACAGTTTTATGTTTGCCAAAGGTTTGACGCAACAAATATAAGTCTTGTTCGGCTCTATCAATTACGCGGTTAAAAGTTGCTTTATCAGAGCGTATCTGCGTAATTTGTTCGCCCCAGTGCTGTTCTTCTGAAGATTCCGCTGCTTTAGCTTGTTTTAGAGTCGAAGGAGCGTTGGTAATTGTCGATGCGGAGTTATTATTTAGCAGCATTTGCAATCGATAACCCAACTTTTGGGTTTCGTGGGAACCTAGCTCAATTTGCCACAAGGCTGTATAACCTTTAAATTCATCTGGGGTGCGATACTGAAACTCAATAACTGATTGCATCAAAGATTTGTCTAACCCTTGGTGAGCAAGCCTTAGCGCTTTTGGGTGTCGCGGCGTGTTTTCTTCGGTGTTTGGGGCAAATTCTCTTAGTAGTTTCCCTTGTTTTTCCCGGTGAGCGCCTCTAATTTCAAATAAATCGACAAAATCAGAGTTGAAACTAATACTAATTTCAAAGCTGACAGGGATTGTACTGTAATTTGAAACTTCTATTTCTTCAAACAACGCTCCACTAACAGCAATTTCGCGGCGAATTCCTAGAGTGTCTGGTTTTAAACGGTCTTCAATGTGCGGATTTGTACAGAGAATTGATAGCAAAAATCCTTTTTCGGCGGTACTGCTGAGTAATACAGGACTTCGCCCTTCTATTTGCAACTCTAACCGACTCAGATACCTAGTATCGTTGCAAAATAGCCCCATACTAGCGGTGCGATCGTCCATCAAACAGCCCGAAATATTGCCTAGAGTATCTGTAACTAAAAATATATCGTCATCTTTAATTGTCAGGGTTGGCTGTGGTCGTTCGCTGATTACACAAGACCACTCGGTAATCGGTGCGTCTTGAGCGGGGATAAAAGCGATGCCGTCAACAATAATTTTGTCTGGTGTCGTGAGGGTTTCTGCTGTCATTGTCAAGATTTCTGCTTTCTAGGGTTAGTTTGTTTTCTTGCTGCCAAAGATGGAGCTTTGCTGTACATTATTAACCGCTTAACTATAATTAAAAATACTTGTTTTATCCTGACAAGTGCCAAGTTAAAGGATAGTTACTTTTTAAATATAAAGTAATAAATCTATATTTTTGTTCATGACGAAAGTTTAAGTTTTTGAGTTTGGATTGGGGGTAATGACTTGATTTTTACTATATACCCAAGTTTTTACCCTACTTTAGTCTGTGTCACTAAATTAAAGCTCATAAACTATTGTAAATTATTTTTAATATTTATATACAACCCATTAAATTTTTATCTATTGAAATTGGAATTAAGTAGAAGGATTACAAGGATTTTGGGCGATCGCAAAATCCTTGTAGAAATACACTGAAACGTTAGTTTTTATCGCGTTTAGAGGCAGTTAGCGCCATCTCAAAAGCTCTGAGATACTGATCGGTCATCGATTCAACACTAAAATTGTTGACTACATAATCTCGACAAGTTTGGCGATCTAGCTTACTAACTAAAGGGACAGCTTCAACCATTTTTTCGATAGAATGGCAGACAAAACCTGTCTTCTCATGGGCAATAACTTCAGGAACAGAACCCAAAGCCATACCAATTACAGGAGTTCCTGTCGCCATAGATTCAATCATCACTAGCCCAAAAGGTTCGCGCCAAGTAATCGGAAACAAAGTAGCCGTAGCACCGCTTAAAAGCGCAACTTTTTCATCGTGGGAAACTTCGCCCAAATACTGAATTTGCTCCCCATCGATATGGGATTCTAACTGTTCTGAGTAAAAAGCGCGATCCACCGCATCAATTTTACCAGCCATTTTTAACGGCAATCCACTAGCACGAGCAATTTCAATTGCTTGCAACGGCCCTTTTTCTGGAGAAAGCCGACCGACAAAAGCAAGATAAGCGCTTTGGGTAGGGGTAGCACAAAAAGGATAAGCCTTAGTATCAATACCGTTGTAGACCGTATGGATATAGTTTAAGCCTAGGCGGGGTTCTCTTTGCGCCTCGCTAATACTAATGTAAGGCTGCCATGCAAACTGACGAAACATTTTTTCGTTGTCTGGGGTAAAAATTCCGTGCATGGTGTGAACTGTGGGAGTTTTAACCAAGCTGCTATAAGGAAGCCCCGCACAGCCAACATGAGAATGGATAATATCAAAATGATCTGCTTGTCTGTAAACATCATGCAGCATCATTTGTTCGTAAAGCCCTGGCTCTTTGATACTAGGATCGAGCCTAAGAGCTTGGTCGTGGACAGATTTGAGTTTGGCTGTAGTCAGAGAGTCACCAGAAGCAAACAAAGTAACTTCATGACCTCGGCGGACTAATTCATCGCTAAGTAAGCTGACAATTAGTTCTATACCGCCGTAGCGGAAAGGAGGAACGCGCTCCCACAGTGGAGCAATTTGAGCAATTTTCATAGGTTAATAGCGGCAAAAAGTAGCAAAACGTAGGATAAAAATCCTCGCTTGCGATCGCACAAAAGCAGGTATAGGAAAAACATCTTTAATAAAGCAATTCCTTAAAGAAGATATAACATTGACAGGTACGGCAAAGGTAGAATGTATATCAAATTTGAGAAATTCAAGCCGACTTAATAAAGCAAAAGACTTAACGCTTCTTCGGTAAGATAAGTAAAGAAGATTATTAGTGGTGGTCTAAGGGTTCCAGCAACCGCCACAATTTCCAATTCCAGACAGCGACAACAAGCAAAGTAAGTTTTTTGCTCTACTTCTTGGCGCGGCAGGCAACGGGAAAGTAGTTAGACGTAAAGAAAGACAAGCTATGAGCATTTCTACGGTTTCCATGTTGAGCGATCTGCTAAACGCCATACCCCAACTCAGACCTCAGCTTTATTTCAAGGCTTCCTTAACCGCGCTTTCTCACGCGATGGAAGATCAAGTATTAGCTGATAATACTGACCACCCTTTACTAATTGCTAGTTTTCAACGAGAACGTTACTATCGCCAAGAAGCTCATCGTTACAAGCGAATTGCCCAAAGGACAGACCAAGTTTATGTACTCTCAGCTTTAGAAACAGATTTTACCAATGCTTCGGGTTTTTATGAAACGATCGCCTTTGATTTAGAGGATGCTTTAAGTCAAGAGTGGCATTTAGTGATAATTGGGCAGCAATACGCTACTTGCTTGGTATGTAGAGAGCGGTTTATGAATCTAAGTAAAAAGTCGCAAATGCCTAATACCTTTGACATCGACTCGTCGCGCCAATTTGAAGGGATATGGACAAGAGATCGCACTGTTAGTTTCAAAGCCGCAGAATTATTATTAGAGAGAATCCTGGGCCACAGACCAGAATTAAGCGGCAAAATTGAGCAAGCACGAGATAATTTTGGTTTAGCAACTCCTAGCAAGCGTAAATCGCCAAAAAAGCCTAAAACCTTAGCGATCGCCCAAACTGCTCCAGAACTTGGCTTTTCAAGCATCGATCCCGATCCATTTGTGCAGCGTTTGGTTACTTATTTGCAAGCAGGGCAATATAAATTATTAAAAGCTTACGGTGCGATCGCCGAGCAAGAACGTAAAGAGCGGCTTGTCAACTCAATTACAGCAGCTATCCGGCGCGGAAGTAACACAGGTCAACCTTTACACCCCCAAGAAATTCTCTCGGTAGCGGTGGAAGAATTAGGACAAGCGCTGTCGGTGTGTCGCTGCTTAATCTACCGAGCGGGAGCAACCGAAACCACCGCAACTATTACTAACGAATTTTTAAAGGAGTCCGTATCATCGGTTGCTGGACAAGATTTACAACTGCAACAGCACCCTTTATTTCAAGAAGTAGTACAGCAACAAGAAAGTATTGCCATTACAGACACCCAAACCGACGATCGCATTACAAATTCTATAGCATTGCAAGCGCTCGTTACGCGCTTTAGTCTCCGTTCTTGGCTAATGGTTCCTGTACTGTACCAAAGCCGCTTTTTAGGCACAATAGAGTTGCATCATTGCGGCGAATTGCCTCACCCTTGGCAAGAAAATGAAGTGTCATTACTAGAAGAAGTTGCAACCCAAGTGGGAGCGGCACTAATTCAAGCCGAGGCTTATGCTAACTTAGAAGACCTCAATCAACAATTAGAAGCTCTAGATCGCACTCGTAGCAATTTAATCGCCATTACAGGTCACGAATTACGGACACCTTTATCGACAATTCAAGTTTGCCTCGAAAGCCTAGCTACCGAGCCAGATATGCCTTGGGAATTGCGCGAAGTTATGCTTAGTACAGCTTTATCGGATTCGGAGCGGATGCGAAAACTGGTGCAAGACTTTTTAACTCTTTCCTCTTTAGAAAGCGGACAAGTACAATGGCATCCCGAAGCGTTATCTTTAGAAGAATGCGTTACCCTAGCTTTGAGCCGGACTCGTACCCGCGCCGCGATCGCAGATTATCCCCAAATTATTACTCAAGTATCCGAGCAGTTGCCTTTAGTTAGAGCCGATGGCGATTGGCTAGTAGAAGTAATATCTAAGTTGCTTGATAATTCTAGTAAATTTACTCCCCCTCAAGGAAAAATTACCATTAATGCTGCTTGCCGAGACGATCGCACAATTGAAGTTACGGTGACAGATACCGGGCGAGGCATCGAACCCCAACGCCTAGAACTTGTATTCGATCGTTTTTATCAAGAGGAAGCATCTTTGCGCCGTACAGTGGGCGGTACAGGGCTAGGACTTGCAATTTGTCGTCAAATTGTCACAGGGTGGGGCGGTCAAATTTGGGCAGAGTCAGAGGGAAAAGATCGCGGCAGTGAATTTCATTTTACAATTCCGATTGCGATCGCACAGGTAGAGCCACGTAATTACAAAAAAGTGCAGAAGTAATTGGTCAAACTGTTACAGTTCCTAACATAGTCGTAATGGATGGGCGATCGCAGTGATACGATGCCCTAAAACGGTTTGCGAGAGTAATTTATGACCGAAGAACTTTCTGGACAAACTCCGATATTTGGCGGCAGCACTGGCGGCTTGCTAACTAAAGCGGATAGAGAAGAAAAATACGCTATCACCTGGACTAGCCCCAAAGAGCAAGTATTTGAAATGCCAACGGGTGGTTCAGCCATCATGCGGCAAGGCAAAAACCTTCTATACTTGGCTCGCAAGGAGTATGGAATTGCGATCGGTGGTCAGCAATTGCGGACGAAGTTCAAAATTACAGACTACAAAATCTACCGGATTTATCCTAGCGGCGAAGTGGAATACTTGCATCCTAAAGATGGCGTGTTCCCTGAGAAAGTAAATCCAGGTCGTGAAAAAGTTCGTTATGTAGACCGCAATATTGGCAGAAACCCCGATCCAGCCAAATTGAAGTTTAGCGGGATTTATAACTATGACGCAGAACTACCAAAATCACCAGAAGCTAAAAAAGCTGGTTCCTAAAGCTTTTTGGTAAATACTTACATAGTTTAAATTAGTCTCGGTGGTTTTTTATTACCGAGGCTGATTTTTTTTATATTGGCTCTTTTTGCACTCAAAAAACCGTCATGATTTTCCCGGATTTTTCTCAATTTTCAGAACTAGCGACGCTTGGCAACTTTGTACCCGTTTATCAAGAATGGGTGGCTGACTTAGATACCCCAGTTTCGGCTTGGTATAAAGTTTGTGCGGAGCAGCCTTATAGTTTTTTGTTGGAATCGGTAGAAGGTGGGGAAAATATCGGGCGCTATAGTTTTTTAGGCTGCGATCCGTTGTGGATTTTAGAAAATAGAGGCGACTTCACAACCCAAACTCATAGAGATGGCTCTACTGAAACCTTTACGGGCGATCCCTTTGTAACTTTGACCCAATGTATCAAATCTTTTCACCCAGTTAAGTTGCCCCAATTACCGCCCGGAATTGGCGGCTTGTTTGGCTTTTGGGGTTACGAGTTAATCAAGTGGATGGAAAAGCGCGTTCCCATTCATCCGGCGACAGAAACCGATTTGCCAGATGGCTTGTGGATGCAAATCGATCAATTACTAATTTTTGACCAGGTAAAGCGGAAAATTTGGGCAATTTCTTACGCAGATTTGAGAGATCCAACTGTTGATTTACAGCAGGCTTATAAACAAGCAGGCGATCGCGTTACAGCCTTAATTAGCAAGCTACAATCGCCCCTTGATAGCAAAAACACGGTTTTAGACTGGACTCCGCCGCAAAGTTCTTATCAGCCTCTAGAATACACTAGCAACATTTCGGAAGCAGATTTTTGTGCGAATGTCCAAACTGCCAAAGACTACATTAAAGCTGGGGATATTTTTCAAGTTGTCCTATCTCAGCAACTAAAGGCGCAGTATACGGGCGAAGCTTTTGCGCTTTATCGCTCTTTACGGCTAATTAATCCTTCGCCTTACATGGCTTATTTTAATTTCCAATCTTGGCAAATTATCGGCTCTAGTCCTGAAGTGATGGTAAAAGCGGAAATCGACCCAATGAAAGGGACTTTAGCCACTTTACGCCCGATTGCTGGTACTCGTCCGCGTGGCAAAACTCCCCAAGAAGATGCCTTGCTTGCTAAAGACTTGCTGCAAGATCCTAAAGAAATTGCCGAACACGTTATGTTAGTTGATTTAGGGCGCAATGACTTAGGTAGAGCCTGCATTTATGGAACAGTAAAAGTTGACGAATTGATGGTAATTGAGCGCTACTCTCACGTTATGCACATTGTTAGCAATGTTGTCGGACAATTAGCGCCTGATAAAACTGCGTGGGATTTACTCAAGGCTTGTTTTCCGGCGGGTACAGTAAGCGGCGCACCCAAAATTAGAGCCATGGAAATTATTAACGAACTTGAAACAAGTAGGCGGGGTGTATATTCGGGAGTTTACGGCTACTACGACTTTGAAGGACAGCTAAATAGCGCGATCGCAATACGGACTATGGTACTGCGCGATCGCGCCGTCAGCGTCCAAGCAGGGGCGGGTATAGTGGCAGATTCTGACCCCCAAAAAGAGTATGTAGAAACCTTAAATAAAGCTAGAGGTTTAATAGACGCAATTCGCTGTCTTCAGGGCAATTAATGAAGCTAAAGTCTTATGTGCGCTGGCTAATTTTAGGTGGGGTGCTGTTTTTCTTAATTAAGGCAATTAAGGACAATTGGCAGGAAGTAGCGCAAATCCAAATTAGTCAAAGAGGCTGGGTTTACCTAGGTAGCGCTTTAGGAGTAACGTTACTGGCGCACATTTGGACAGGATGGGTATGGAGTTGGATTTTTCAGACTCTCAATCAAAAAGTTAGCGGTTTTTGGGCAGTTAGAGTTTACCTAAAAACAAATATTGCTAAATATATTCCTGGTAATGTTTGGCATTATTACGGGCGGATTCGTTTATCAACAGATGCGGATATTCCTACTAGCATCGCAACTTTGAGCGTTTTATTAGAACCGCTTTTACTAGCCGCCGCCGCTTTACTTGCTGCTTTCGTCGGTACGCCGCAAAATAGAGGATTGCAATTTTTTATTTTAGCAGTGGTTTTAATTGCTATTCATCCCCTGATTCTCAATCAAGGGCTTAAGCTTGTTAGCAAGCTCAAAAACCAAGGTGATGATGTCAAAAAGATCGAGCATTATCCTTTTGTACCCTTATTAGGCGAACTAGGTTTTTTAGGATTGCGCGGCGCAGGATTTGTGTTGACTTTTTGGGCGCTACATCCTATAAATTTTAGTCAAATTCCGGCTTTAATTAGTAGTTTTAGCCTAGCTTGGCTACTGGGTTTGGTTGTACCGGGAGCGCCGGGAGGAATTGGCGTATTTGAAGCGACAGCCACCGCTCTACTTGGATCTTTATTTTCTCCAGGACTTATTTTGAGTGTTGTGGGCTTGTACCGCCTAATTAGTATTTTGGCGGAAGTTATAGGGGCGGGAATTGTTTTGATATGGGATAGAGTCGCTAAACCTGCTTAGTTTTTTTAAAGTACAGTCAATAAATGCTTTATTGTCGCTTCTGTGGCGGCATTCCAGTTTAGGCGAGATTGATATTCCTGAAAGGAGGAAGATGATAAAGCCACATATTTTGAGTAGTTAGAAAATAAGTCAATGATATAACTGCAATATTCGGCAATACTCGCATCTGCTTCAAAAATTTTGCCGTTGTAACCATCTCGAACCAGTGTAGGAATTCCGCCAATATTTGTAGATATACATGGCAAACCAAAAGAACTTGCTTCTCTCAAAACTCCTGGCGTAAAGTCTACTCTAGCAGGTAAGATTAGGAAATGAGCTTCTGTAAACAAAGACTCTACCAGTTTTTGACCTTCTTGAATTGAGCGATCAACAAAACCATATACTTTTACAAAGTCAGGCAAAGATTCATCGGCTGGAGGCTGGCAGCCTAATATAGTAAGTTCTGTAGGTAAGCCAGAGTTATTTAATTGTTTTGCTACTTCAAGCGCTACATCGCCACCTTTTCTCAACCATCTCACGCCACAAAAGAGTAACTTGCATACTTTTGATGATTTAGACTTAATAACATTTTCAATTTCTTCTTTGGTTCGATTACATTCTAAATTAGCTCCCGTAGGGACTACTTTTATTTT
>JACCVJ010000647.1 GCA_013698215.1 Tatlockia sp.
AAGATCGCACTGCTAGGGAGAAAAATATATTTTGATTAGATATTTTTAAAAAAATAACTAAATTAAGTAGAGGTAAAGAGCGCTTCAGTTGCAGGTATCGGTAATTAAGGTAGCATTTAGGAATTTACCCTATCATCTTGCTTTCCTGCCCTTAATAACATCCACCCAACGATAACCAAGGTTCCCCCCAAGGCAATAAAACCAATATCCCAAATTAATTCATTAGCGCCTGGTTTAACGTGATGAATGCCTAGAATTTGATGATCGATGATGCCTTCAACTACATCAAAAGTCCCTGCACCTATGAGCATGGAGCCAAAAAGAGTGTTTGAAGATCGCGGAACATCATCGCGTTTTACGGCTTGCCATAGCAACCCTATTCCCAATACTGTTAAAATCCATGTAGCCGCATCAAACAATCCATCCCACAACATATTTATCTTCATTTGGGCGATCGTTGTTGGCGGTCTAACGCTGCTTAACATATGATGCCATTGCAAAATTTGGTGTAGCACAATGCCATCTACAAATCCTCCTAAACCTAAACCTAGGATTACTCCAGCCACAATTAGCGGACGATGCACAGGTGTTTTGTTATCTGCTTCCACGTAAAACCTCGTTGCTTACCAAATAAACGGAATCAATCGGCGGCTAGATTGCTGATATTCTGCATAGTCTGCATACTTTTCAACCATAGTCTGTTCTTTTTGGGAAATGCGTTGCAGATAGAGCAGAGCGATCGCACTTGGCACTATATAAGCCCAAATTGAACCCGCTACCACACTAAAACTGAGATAACGCATCAAGTCGCCAAAATAGTTAATATTGCGGGAAAAGCGCCAAATTCCATCGCTAACGAGGGTTGCGCCTTCTTGCTTGGCAGTCATTTTTTGCACGTCAGCGCTGGTATTAATTAAGCTACCAAAAATATACAGTGGTAAAGCGATCGCAGTGGCGGTGAATGATAGCGGTACGGGATTAATAAAAGCTAAATAACCAGGCAGAGCGTATAAAAGCCCTACAAACACTAAACTAAAAATAAACCCCGAAACTCCCACAGGCTCGTTAAATAGCTGCTTTCGAGCCGGATAAAACCATTGTTCCAATAGCCACCAAGAGCAATAGCTAATATGCAGACATAGATAAATTACCTGACGCACGTCTTGGATTCCAAAAACGATAGCAAAACCAATTAAGCAGGCGATCGTTAGTATTTTGGCAGTATTAATTGCCGTTAGTTGAGTTTGCATATTTATAGTTAATTTTGGCGATTAAATAGCATTGAACCCGCTTGATCGGTAGGCATTAGCAATACTTCGCTAATGTTGACATGAAGCGGACGGGTGGCGCAAAAAAGTATGACTTCTGCCACATCCATCGGCGTTAAAGGTGTAAGACCTTGATAGACTGTTTTAGCGCGATCGCTATCTCCCCGAAAACGTACTTGACTAAACTCTGTTTCCACCAATCCCGGATCTACGCTGCTTACTCTTACAGGAGTTCCCAAAAGGTCTTGTTTCAACCCCTCAGAAATTACTCTAACCGCCGCTTTAGTTGCACAATAAACATTACCATTAGGATAAGTTTGGTGTCCTGCCGTCGAGCCAAGAAAGATTACATGACCATTGCCTCGGCTAATCATCTCCGGTACAACGAAGCGAGTAAGGTAAAGTAAACCTTTAATATTCGTATCGATCATTTCTTCCCAGTCTTGAAAATCCCCATCTTGGAATTTATTTAAGCCGCGACTTAAACCAGCATTATTAATCAAAATATCAATCGCTGACACTGGTTCAGGTAAGTTAGATAGGGCAGATTGAACAGAAGTGCGACTTCTTACATCCAGCACTAAGGGATACGAACTATTACCAAGTTCTTTCGCCAACTCCTCTAAACGCTCTTGTCGTCTTGCTACAAGGATTAATTTTGCCCCAGCTTGAGCAAATACCCTAGCGCAAGCTTCCCCGATACCACTACTAGCACCAGTAATTAAAACAGTTTGGTTTTGAATTGAAATCATAAATTTAATTATAAGTAGAGATATTAATAAACATCTCTAACTTTTGCCCCTAAGTCTTGAGAATCTTACTCTCCTCAATCAGCCTTGCTATCTTGGAAGAAGACACTAGGCATAACCTCTTTAGTATGACAACCCAGCAACCTGCACGCATATGTATATTAGGTGGAGGCTTTGGCGGTCTTTACACAGCACTGCGTCTTAGCCAACTACCTTGGGAAGCCTCGCAAAAGCCAGAAATTGTTTTAGTCGATAAAAGCGATCGCTTTTTATTCTCTCCTTTACTGTACGAACTGCTCACCGGAGAATTGCAAACGTGGGAAATTGCCCCGCCTTTTGTAGAAATTCTGGCTAATACGGGCGTTCGCTGCTTACAAGGGGAAGTCGCCGATATTAATACCGACGAGCAACGAGTTTCTTTACAAGATGGGAGTGAGATTCCCTACGATCGCTTGGTTTTAGCTTTAGGGGGGGAAACTCCGCTAGATATGGTTCCCGGTGCTACTTCTTACGCCTTCCCTTTTCGGACTGTTACCGATGCCTACAGCCTAGAACAACGCCTGCGAATGCTGGAAGGCTCCCAAATTGATAAAATTCGGGTTGCTATTGTTGGGGCGGGTTATAGTGGCGTAGAACTGGCGTGTAAGCTGTCAGAACGTTTAAAAGATCGAGGTAGACTGCGGCTAGTAGAATTAAGCGACCAAATTTTACGGACATCGCCAGAATTTAACCGGACAACAGCAACTAAGGCTTTAGAAGCGCGGGGAGTGTGGGTTGATTTGGAAACTAAAGTAGAATCAATTACTAACGATGCGATCGCTTTAGAATACAAAAATCAAGTAGATACCATTCCTGTAGAGTTAGTAATTTGGACTGTAGGGACGCGGGTAAATCCAGTAGTACAAAGTCTTCCCCTCAAGCACAACAGTAGAAATCAAATTACTACTACCACTACATTACAAGCAATAGACCATCCAGAAATCTTTGCTTTGGGCGATTTAGCCGATTGCATTGATGCGGATGGTAAGCAAGTACCAACCACTGCTCAATCTGCTTTTCAACAAGCCGATTATGTTGGTTGGAATATCTGGGCTTCGCTTACAGATAGACCTTTGCTGCCTTTCCGCTATCAGCATTTAGGTGAAATGATGACGTTAGGCACAAACAGCGCAACTTTTGCAGGTTTAGGAATAAAACTAGACGG
>JACCVJ010000669.1 GCA_013698215.1 Tatlockia sp.
GTCCAAAATATCCATACACTAGGTCGCAAGCGCTTACTAACAATATCTTGTTGAATTAGAATTAGTCCTAGCAATGCTAAGGTAATCAACAAAACGGGCAAAGTATAATGACGGGCTTCTTGAGAAAGGTACACGCCAAAAGGAGAAACCGCCATCATTACCGCCGCCGTTAGTCCCGCCGAGGGGGAAAAAGCTTTAGTATTAAGTAAATAAATTGCCGCGATTTCAACTACGCCCCACAAAACGCTAAACGATCGTAACGTCCACACCCAGCTAGGCGAAAGTGGATTAACCAAACCAAACCAACTATGTAACAAGCAAAAAAATAACGGTGGATGAGTAGATTGGATAGCAATATTTTGAGCAATCTGAGTACAGCTAACTTCTGGCTGAAAGGTAAAAATTTGCTGTAATTGATCAAAAGGAATAATTACTTCTAGCGGTACATTATTGTAGTTGCGTCCCAAGCTGAAAATAGCTGTAATCACTTCATCTAGCCACAAAAACTTGCCATCTAAGTTTCCCAGGCGCAAAATAGCACCCAAAAAAAGCGTTCCAGCTAGTGCTAAGTAATGTATGCGATTATCCATTTAATCTCTTGCCAGTACGCACCAATGATAGATGCTAATTTTACCAACCAATTATCTACACTCCGGCAAGAAGCTTGTAACCAAATTGAAAACAGCCTTCGCCCCGGACAGCAGCAAATGGCACAATGGCAAGGTGGAGAAATGGCAGTTTCCGCCGTCCCTGGTGCAGGAAAATCTACCGGAATGGCAGCAGCAGCAGCCGTTGCGATCGCTCGTTATGGTCTTCATTCCCGCTATCAGTTAATTGTAGTAACTTTTACGCGATCAGCCGCAGCAAATATTAAAGCCAAAATTCGCTATTATCTGCAAAAAAAACTATCTTTACCACCTACAGGCTTTAGCGTCCATACTCTGCATGGTTTGGCGTTAAATATTGCCAGTCGTTACCCCGATTTAGCAGGTTTAGAGTTAGATAATTCAACTTTAATCACACCTAATCAAAGCCATCGATTGATTCGTACTTGTGTAGAACAATGGATTGCCAACTATCCGGGGCATTACTTTAAATTATTACAAGGGCGGCAATTTGACGGAGAAGAAACCGAGCGCTTGCGCCGTCAATCGGTATTGCGTACCGAAGTATTACCAGGTTTAGCTCATAGTGTCATCCGCGAAGCCAAAAGTTCGGGAATTTTACCCGCTACTTTGAGCCAAATTAGTAGTCAATCCAACGATGAATACGATATTTTGGAAATCGCTTCGGGATTGTACGAGCAATATCAAAGCATAATGCGATCGCGCGATCTAATTGACTACGACGATATGATTTTAGGCGCTCTGCGGGTGTTAGACAATGACAGAGCTTGTCAAATTGAACAAAACAAAGTTTTTGCAGTATTTGAAGACGAGGCGCAAGACTCCAGCCAACTGCAAACTAAGCTCCTTAAAATTCTGGCGGTTAATGACGACTTCTCAACAAATTTAATTCGGGTGGGCGATCCTAATCAAGCAATAAATTCTACGTTTACTCCGGCTGACCCCATTTATTTTCGCCAATTTTGCGAACAATGCGATCGCCAAGGACATTTAGCCACAATGGATCGAGCCGGACGTAGTAGCAAAATTATTATTGATGCGGCGAACTTTACTTTGGAATGGGTAAATCGTACTTATAAAAGTAATAAAGCTCCCTTTCGAGTCCAAAAAATTCACCCTGTAGACGCAGACGATCCCCAGAGCGATGCTAATCCCGCTCCTGGGGGTAAAGGGTTAGAACTTTATACCCCAAGAGACATTCACCATACTGCTAGTTTAATTGGCGATCGCGTAATTAGTTTATTAACAGAAAATAGTAATCGCTCTTGCGCGATTTTAGTTAGAGAAAATAAACAAGGTCAATGGTTAGCAGAAAAACTTGCCCCTTTATGTCAAGAGCATGAAATTAGTTTATATGAAGTCTCCGAAAGTACTCGCCGCTCTCACGTCCCGGCGGAGATTCTAGCCTGGTTGCAATTTCTCGACCGTCCCCATTCTCCCGATTATCTCAAAGCCGCCTTAGCCGTCCTTGTTCAACGTCAGCTAATCGAGCGTCAAGACCTCAACGCCCTAGCTTTGCTTCCCGAACAATTTATCTATCCTACTCCTTTAGATCCACCTCTGCGGGAAGCCGCGATAAAACCGCGTAATTTGTGCCATCAATTGCTCCGCGCTCGTCTTGAATTGCCGCCCTATCAACTAATTTCCTTTTTGGCTTTAACTCTAAACTACGACGGAGCCGAACTTGCAACCGCCGATAAACTTGCTGAAAGAGTTGCCCAACAGACGACGGGTAATAGTTCCCTGGCGGCGATGCTAACGGTACTTAACGAAATAGTTAGCTCGGAAAGGTTTGAGCCTATAGAAACTGATGCTGTGGAGGAGCGTTTTACTCGTCCTGGTCAACTAACAATTATTAGTATGCACAAAGCCAAGGGGCTTGATTGGGACTATGTTTTTCTACCTTTTTTGCATGAAAATATTATTCCTGGTAGCTTTTGGGTTCCGCCGCAAACGCATTTTTTAGGTGAGTTTAGTTTGTCTGAAGTCGCCCGCGCTCAAATTCGCGCCCATCTTCACGGACAAGCCGTTTTACCAGGTATTGCTCAAGCTTGGGAAGATGCAAAACAATTAAAAACTGCCGAGGAATTTCGCTTACTTTATGTAGCAATGACTAGAGCCAAACGCTTATTGTGGATGTCAGC
>JACCVJ010000682.1 GCA_013698215.1 Tatlockia sp.
AATTTTAATTCAGTTTTAGAGACTTTGATTTCGAGACGGGTAAAGACACCGAAAAACGGGCGATTTGAGCCAATTTCGAGCGGCGCGTGGATTGACATTCGACTTATGGAAGAACGAACTATGCTTCAGCACTTGTCGGGTCAATGATAGTCTTGATTTCCGATACCTGATTTGCCGGAAACTCGCCTTGTCGAGCGTGTTCTCGAACCATTTCTTCATTCGGCGCGATATACACGCAATATATTTTATCGTCGGTAACGTAACTTTGAACCCATTGAATCTGTGAACCCATTCGGTTCAACACGCCGCAAGACTTCTGCGAAATAGCTTGAAGGTCTTGAGCCGATAATTTACCGGCATCAGGAATTTCACGTTCGATTACAAATTTTGGCATAGAAATATCTCCTTTCAGAAAATAATTTATTCTCAAACAACAGAGAAGTCAAAATATCATATATTGTTGTTTCATATCCAGCACTGTTTAGGAAACTAAGAAGCCGCAAATCGGTGTCAAAAGCGGTCGTTTTACGGGCAATTATAAATCAAATCTAATTTATGGCAAGCGTTTTTGAGATATTCAAATCAGCCAGAAAGCGCGGCGTATGGGGTGTTTGATTGTATCTAGGGTTTGTGTTTTGGCGGCTGGCAGTCTGGCGCGAAAAAAGTGGTTTGTTGAAAATTACGCCGTGCAAAAAGGAAAATTTGGAGTAAAGAGTTATGAAAAACGAAAAAACTATTGAAAATGTTAGTGAAATTGAGAATCTAGTGCCGGAGGCGGTTGCGGCTGTTCATCTTGGCTATTCCAAAGACCATTTGCGAAAGCAAATTCGATATAAGGGCAAGATTTCCTATGTGAAGTATCACCGATTAGTGATGTATCGCATTCGAGATTTGAATGAGTATATTCAGAAGCACACGGTTAAGGCTGCGGTTTAGATTCTTCTGTGTCCGTAGCTGTGCTGAGTCCGATTTTCTATCCTTAGTCGGACTCAGTATTTTATTGATTGAATTAAATCGTCGCTAATCCATCGGCGGTTTGACGGCGGAACGGTTGTTACTTACCTCTCAGCCTTTCCGCCTTAAATCTATCGGCTTCTTCTCGTGAAATAAAGTTGTGTTTCTGCTTTCCTTTTGTCGCTTTCAACTCGCCCGAAACTATAAAATCATTGATTCTTTTTCTACTCAATCCGGTTTCGTCGGCAAGCTGATTTGTGGTGATAAAACCGGGGTTAGAATCGCTGCTGATTGTGCCTTTTTCGGCTATTGCAGACGATTTGATGGTGTTTTTTGCTTTGCCCTTGCTCGGAGTGTATTTCAGAATGTCCGACGGCTCACAGTCCAACGCTTCACATAGGCTATTCAATGATTCAATGCCTATCATTTTCAAATCATTCTTAAACCACTTGGCAGCCATTGACGGCTGTAAGTTCATTAGCTTTTGAAGTTGATACGCTGTCTTGATGCCGTTTTTAATCGCAATTTCTTTAATACTAACTTTAATCATACCGAATAAGATAATACTTGATTCGGCATTTTGCAATCTGGCAATTAAAGTTTAATAATACTAAATCAGGTAATACTAATACTGAGTAACGTAATACTAAACTTTATGGTTTTTCTTTTCTTCGTGGTCTTTATTCTGATTTTGGGCGGTGTTTTGGTTCTCGCGTTGGTTCTGGGCGCGGCGTCGCTGATTAGAGAAAAACTTAATCGCAGTGTAAAGCCTCGACGGTGATGCACTCACTTTATCCGCTTCTTACCGCCTGTTATCTGTGTAGGTAAAGAGGTTATAGGAATGCTCGAAAAGGCGAATCGGTAACGAGCTTTGACTGCATACGAAAGGAAATTGCTAAAGGTGAAATGAATTGGTTATGATAGGATTGTTTTTGAAAGTAGTTAGAAAAGAAAAGAGAGTCACCCCGTCGAAAGTTTGACTCTCAGTTTCTGTATTTGTAAAAACGCATTGGTTACGCCTTTGCTAATTATCATAGCAGAAATTGGGAAAGATTCAAGGCAAAATTTTCAGTGATGAAAATGAAACGGCAACTCTTTAATTTGAGTCGCCGTTTTTTTTCGTGAAAGTGTGCCGTTTTCACAGGTTACGAATAGATGATAAGTGTAATAGATGCAACAAATAAAGTCAATGACCAGCCTTTGCCAAGTGGAAACATTGGTAAGCGGAAAGACGTTTATACGCCGTATGAAAAGTCATTAAATATGCTTCGCACTCGCAAACGTAACGCTGAAAAGATGTCGTATGCGGTTAATCATTCAGAGTTTGAAAATTACGATGATTACATTCACTCGTTATTTACTGCCGAACATCTTCTAGCTAACGCTGGCACGGCTAATCATTTCGTAGCTGAGAATCTTCAAGCCGCGTCCGGCGAATCCTATACGGGTTACGGTTCTTTTACAGTGGCATCATCGAGCCTTGATTGTGCGTATCTCAAAGCCAAATCGAAGAAGAGTCGAAAAGCTATCACATTGGCTTTAGAGCTTTGTAAAACTTATCTGACAGCCAATAAAATAAAGGCTTATAAGAATTTTATCACCTTGACTCAACCGACTTTAATCGGAGTGAATCTTAAAGATACGTTCGCCGTTGCTGATTATGCTTGGTCGTTGTTTCGCAAACGCAAATATTTCGTTGAAAACATTTACGGCGCGGCGATAGCCGAAGAGTTTACGCTTGGTGATAACTACAAAGCAGAAAGCAGGTTTTGGAGTGCTGATAAAGACGGGTTTCACGTCCACAGACATTTAATAGCGTTTGCTAAATGGCTTGACGTAGAACGATTAAAAATTGATTGGACTGAGTGTTTGGAGCTTGCTGCCACGAAGTTCGGTTATCGGCTCAATTTTCCTACTAAAAACGGTTATGCAGTTGTTAATCGAAAAACAGTCTGGAGTGAGGATGACGCGATTACAGAGCTAGGCAAATATATTTGTAAAAGCTCGACGTTTGATGATTTGCCAGCGTCGGAAATTATCGCAGTTGAAAAGGCTTTACAGGGAAAAAGAATGCTTGAAACCTTTGGACAATGTAATAAGCGAGTCGGAACTAAAGCGACAGACGCTCATCTTGATAAGACATTCCTAAATGACGGCAAAGAATCGTCAAATGTTGTGATGACCAATGTAAATATGGTCAAGCGCAATTATTTGAAAGATAATTTTAGGGAAAAATTAGAGTCAAACGGGCTTGAACACGCTCGAATTTATCTGAGAAGGGAACTAGCCAAGCGTAGAAAATGGCGAATAGATAATTTCCTAGAAAGATTTCCCTCAGCATTGGTAACAGATTTGAATGGAAATGAATTTAAGGGTTCTGAATATGTTCCTAAACGGATGACTGAACACTGAATTTAATTTTATATATGATGCGAGTCTGCGAAACGCAGACGCTGCAGGGTTTGGTTTCCAAACCCGTAAGTTCTGGCAACGGAGCGGAGCGGAGGCGCAGTAAGTGGAGCTGCCGCGAAACGAACGGAGGGAATCAGCCGGAGGGTTTTCTGGGAAAACCCTCCGGCTGATTCCAACGGGTCAAACACTAAACAAAGGAGTGAAAACAATGACAAATGAATTAGACGAGTTACAGCAAATGAAACGTGATTTGAATGACCATATTCATTTAGCTGAAACGGTTTCTGAGAGACAGAAACTAGCAGATTTACAGAATGAAATAGCGGCAGACCGTGCGCGGGTTAAAGAGTTAAACGCTAGGTCGTATCAGGTCGCACTAGCAAATCAGTCAAAAATTAAATTTCATTTAGACGAAGCGGAAAAGTTGCGGCTTGAGAGTGTTGATTTATCTATGGACGCATGGAGCTTAGAAAATCTTTTGAAATCCAAACAGATTGCACTTTATCAATTAGAGAGAACGATTAAAGAGTCAAGAGATTTCCATAACGGTTCTAATCTGTGGGACGTTTGAAACCCTCATATTTACAGGGTTTTTAGTTGATTCTAAATCAGTGGGTAATGTTAGCGGTTCTTATTGTTTGACTTTCTCTTAAACATTGATTATCGGATGCGGTTTTATGGAGTAAAAAATGAAAAAATTTAGTATCGCTTGGTATCAAGCAAACCCCGATTACGTGAAAGCTCTGAATGAGATTTACGATAAAAAATATCCGTCGCACTGGCATTCAAAGGGAAGCTCTGGACACTGGCTAACGAAGCTAGCCGCGCACAAAGCGAGGTCTAAAAAACTCGGTCGAAAATGTGCGTGGGCAAATGAAGCTGAAATCGAGCGAATTTTTAGAGAGTGTCCGGCGGATATGACTATCCATCACGATTTTCCGGTGCAGGGTAAATTTATTAGTGGCTTAGACCACGAATTGAATTTGCGGTATCTGACACTATCTGAGAATTGCAGCAAACATAATAATTTCACTCCGCGTCGTTCGATTATTTTTCGAGGTTCAATCAGTTTATTTTAATAGTGTCTAAACTCAATTTTAATTCAGTTTTAGAGACTTTGATTTCGAGACGGGTAAAGACACCGAAAAACGGGCGATTTGAGCCAATTTCGAGCGGCGCGTGGATTGACATTCGACTTATGGAAGAACGAACTATGCTTC
>JACCVJ010000677.1 GCA_013698215.1 Tatlockia sp.
GGGGAATCTTATTTCTCGATGAACTTACAGAATTTAAGCGCGATGTATTAGAATTTCTCCGCCAGCCTTTAGAAGACGGCTATGTAACAGTGTCGCGTACTCGCCAATCGGTAATGTTTCCAGCGCAATTTACGTTAATTGCCAGCACAAACCCTTGTCCCTGCGGCTATTTTGGCGATTCGATTCAAGCTTGCAGTTGTTCGCCTAGGCAAAGAGAACAATATTGGGCGAAGCTTTCCGGGCCGTTGATGGACAGAATTGATTTGCAAGTTGCGGTTAATCGATTAAAGCCTGAAGAAATTACTAGGCAACCCACAGGGGAAGATTCTGAACCTGTCCGTATCCGCGTCAAGCAAGCCCGTGACTTGGCTTACAATCGTTTTAAGGCAGAGAAAAACCTGCTTTGCAATGCAGCGATGCAAAGCCGCCATTTACAGCAGTGGTGTCAGCTTAATGATTCTAGCCGCAATCTATTAGAAGTAGCGATTCGTAAACTCGGTCTATCAGCTAGAGCAAGCGATCGCATCCTTAAAGTAGCAAGAACTATTGCCGACTTAGCCGGGGAAGAAAATTTACTTACAACCCACGTTGCGGAGGCTGTGCAGTACCGAACTATCGACCGAATGCAATAGCTAGTAGTTTGAGCAAATGCTGTATCTCCCCGGTTAGCAGAGTGTATAGGCTAGGCGCTTAGACCTGATTTGAATGCGATCGCAGTTCTCGCCCTGGTTGCGATCTTGTTTCAAGCACGCAACCAGGGCGGCTTTTTTCCCCACGTTGTAAACCATGGATTCATCCGCCACCAGCATACTGACTTAAACCTATTTGTTTTCCTTCACATTCAGGACAAGGCTATTTTTGGTCGGATAGAAGATTAAAAACTTTGTACTGCTACGGAAACAGCAGTAGGTTGAGTAAAGCTGTAAAATACAACAGTTGTATTCTGTGGCGGACGAGTGATTGAGCGTTATACATTGCCCCAAATGGGCGAACTTTGGACAGAAACCTACAAGCTTAAAACTTGGCTGCAAGTAGAAATAGCTGTTTGTGAGGCTCAGGCGGAATTAGGTTATATTCCCACTCAAGCTCTAGAGGAAATTAAGGAAAAGGCAAATTTTGACCCCAAGCGTGTCTTAGAAATTGAAAATGAAGTCCGCCACGATATGATTGCCTTTTTAACTAATGTCAACGAATATGTAGGCGATGCGGGACGCTACATACACTTGGGTTTGACGAGTTCCGATGTCTTAGATACGGCTTTGGCGTTGCAATTAGTAGCTAGTTTAGACTTGTTGCTAGTAGAACTGGAAGAATTAATTGCCGCAATTAGAGGGCAAGCTAAACAACATCGTTATACGATCATGATTGGGAGGTCACATGGAATTCACGCTGAACCAATTACTTTTGGCTTTAAACTAGCTGGCTGGTTGGCGGAAGTATTGCGAAGTCAAGAGCGTTTAGTTAATCTGCGTCAAAATATTGCTGTAGGCAAAATTTCTGGGGCGGTAGGAACTTATGCTAATGTTGAACCAAAAATTGAAGCTATTGCTTGTCGAAAGTTAGGTTTACAACCAGATACCGCTTCTACTCAGGTAATTTCGCGCGATCGCCATGCCGACTACGTGCAACAATTAGCATTACTGGGATCTTCTCTAGAGCGATTTGCTGTAGAAATTCGCAACCTGCAACGAACGGATGTTTTAGAAGTTGAAGAATTTTTTGCTAAAGGTCAAAAAGGCTCCTCAGCTATGCCTCACAAGCGCAACCCCATCCGTTCGGAGCGCCTGACGGGGCTGGCACGAATTTTGCGCGGTAATGCCGTTGCAGCCTTAGAAAACGTCGCTTTATGGCACGAGCGAGATATTTCTCATAGTGCGGTAGAAAGAGTTATTTTCCCAGACACTTGTATTTTGACGCATTTTATGATTCATGAGGCTACAGATTTAATTAAAAATTTGTTGGTTTATCCTGAGAACATGGAACGCAATATGAATTGCTACGGGGGTGTAGTGTTCAGTCAACGGGTACTGCTAACTTTGGTAGACAAAGGTATGAGTCGCGAGGATGCTTATACAGTGGTGCAATCTTGCGCTCATCAAGCTTGGAATCAACCCCAAGGGAACTTTCAAGACTTAATTAGCAAAGATTCTCGTGTAATGGAGGTTCTATCAGAGGCAGAAATTAAAAGTTGTTTCGATCCTAAGCATCATCTAAAGCACTTAGACGAAATTTATCAAAGACTAAGTATTTAGAAAGAAACCAAACATTCAAAATCTCGTCTAAATATTAACTGAGTCGAGAGCGCTGACTTTATTTCTCTATGGTTGAAATTTTAACGGCGCTTTCCGCTTCGGCGGCGGTGGGAATCAGAATTGCCTTACCTTTACTTAGCCTCGAACTGTTGCGGGGCGAGGCTTTGTGGTCTGCGATCCCCTTTATAGCTGCTATCAATCCATCAATTAGGTTAGCTATTCTTTGCAGTTGGTCTTTGCTAGAACTATTGATTTCAAAACAATTGCTTGGTCAACGTTTGCTGCAATTTATCATGCTAGTAAGTAGCCCAGTTGCTGGAGCAATTGCTGCAACTTCTAATGCGATCGCCTTGCCAATTTGGTTAACTGGGATAGTGGGCGGTTTGTTTGCCTTTGTACTCCAAAGCGTTCAAACTGCTTGGCTTTATCGACAACCGAGGCTTAAAGTAGAGTTGGTTTTTGCTCAAGACATTTTAGCTATTTTATTAGCGTTCTTAGCAGTTAAACTACCCTATTTAGGCGGGATTATCGCCCTAGGTTTATTGTGGTGGGCAATTCGGAGTTACCAATCTTCAGCTAAATGGTACAGCAAAAACAAATCGGGCGATCGCGCGAATTAATTTATCTACAAAATTCCCACAAAATGCAGCAGTCCGCGACCAGTTATTAGCTCTAAAACTAATGCAATAAAGCCCAGCATCGCAATCCGACCGTTCCAAACTTCCGCCGTTGTTGTCATCCCCAATTGCCAACGCTCTTGAGGATACATTTTTAGATTTTTCTTAATTTGTTTGACTTGAGACAACTTCAAATCGGGACTATTAACCGCTTCTATAACCAAATCTGCCAAAGATTGAATAAATAAAGGGTGCGTATTCAAAGCCGGGACGCGGCGGAAGTTGTGAATCCCGGCTTTTTCTGCCACTTCGCGGTACTCAATATCAATTTCTTGTAGCGTTTCGATATGTTCGGAGACAAAACTAATTGGTACTACAACTAAATCCTCTACACCTTTTGCTCCTAATTCATTAAGAGCATCTTCCGTATAAGGTTGGAGCCATTCTACAGGGCCGACTCTGCTTTGGTAAGCTAAAGTATGAGGATTCGGTCGCCCCAAAGTCTGCATAATTAAGCTTGTGCATTCTTCAATTTCTTGCTGATAAGGATCGCCCGCTTCTTCAACGTAGCTGCGAGGAACACCGTGAGCGCTGAAGAATATATGCGCTTTGTCAGGGTCAGAAAACTTTTGTAACTCTCCAGCGATCAAATCAGCCATCGCTTGAAGATAGTTAGGTTGCTTATACCAAGAAGGAATAACTGTGTATTCAATCTGGGCAAGTTTTGGATCTTCTCGCCAAATTCTTTCTAATAAGCGAAAGCTAGAACCACTGGTACTAATAGAAAATTGGGGATATAAAGGCAGAATTACCAATTTATCAATTTGGTCGCGTTTAATCCGGGCGATCGCTTCTTCGGTAAAAGGATGCCAATAACGCATTCCTACATAGGTATAAGCCTCATTTCCCAATTCATTTAATCGGTGCTTGAGGGCTTCAGCTTGTTCTTCAGTAATCCGTCGCAAAGGAGAACCGCCGCCGATTTGCCTGTAGTTGGCTTGAGATGTAGTTGTGCGCCGAGTGGAAATAAACCAAGCTAAGGGTTTTTGTAACCACGTAAAGGGGAGGCGAATAATCTCCGGATCAGCAAATAAGTTAAACAGAAAGGGGCCCACATCTTCTATTTGATCTGGCCCGCCAAGATTAAGTAGCAATACCCCAATACGACCCATAACAGTTACAATGCCCTAACTTTTCAGCTTTGTTACCAATTTTAACAATATATCTCTAAAATCATCACGTTCGACAGGTATAACTATTTTCAGAGTCTAGAGCCTGA
>JACCVJ010000693.1 GCA_013698215.1 Tatlockia sp.
CCTTGAACATTGCAGGTGTCATGCGCGATATTTTCTCGGTGCATTAGGCGATCGCTTCCTGCCAATACTACCCGATTTTCTATCTCTGCTTGGATACCGTGAGCAGCTATCTCGGTGTAGTTAGAAATAGTGGATTCATCAATCGGTTTTCCGTAGGCTAATCGGATAGATTTAGCGATGGGGTGATTAGAGTTTGATTCTGTTTGCGCCGCCAGTTTTAGCAATTCTGCTTGACTAAATCCATTGCTAGGCGCGATCTCGGTTACTTTAAATACACCTTTGGTTAAAGTGCCTGTTTTATCAAAGGCAACAGCTTTGATCATTGCTAGGCTATCTAGAAAAGTAGAGCCTTTAACAAGTATTCCTCTTTTTGCTGCTCCCCCAACGCCCCCAAAGTAACCGAGGGGAATACTAATTACAAGTCCACAAGGGCAAGAAATAACTAGCAGCACTAAAGCTCTATATACCCACTGGGCGTGAGTAGCTCCCGGAATGAATAAAGGCGGCAATAACGCCACTGCTAAAGATAAAATGACTACAACTGGAGTATACCGTTGAGCAAATCTGGTAATAAATTTTTGCGTCTGGGACTTTTTGCTACTGGCATTTTGTACCAATTCTAAAATCCGGGCAATTGATGACTCTCCAAACAGTTTTATAACTTCAATTGTCAGCACCCCGGATTGGTTAATTGTTCCGGCTAATACTGTTTCTCCAACTTCAACACTGCGGGGAACAGATTCACCTGTTAGCGCCGAGGTATCAACTTGAGATTTGCCATCAAGAATTTTGCCATCTAGAGGAATCTTCTCACCAGGTTTAACTAAAATTGTGTCTCCCACTTTAACTACTTCGGGAGAAACAGTTTTGATGCCATTATCAGTTTTGAGATTGGCGGAGTCTGGGCGGATTTCTAATAGCGAGGAAATAGAGCGTTTGGAGCGGCTAACGGCGGTTTCTTGGAACAATTCACCAATTTTGAAAAATAGCATTACTCCCACTGCTTCCGGGAGTTGGTGAATAGCGATCGCTCCTAAAGTTGCGATCATCATTAAAAAGTTCTCGTCAAACACCCTCCCACGTAAGATATTGCGCCCAGCACTGGTTAAAATACTCCAGCCACTTAACAAGTAAGCAGGAATAAAAACTAAATATTCTCCACTGGTAAAAGGTGTATTGTGCAAGGGTTCTTCAAAGACTAAACCCAAGATAAATAAAGCGATGACTGTACCTACTAAAATCCCTTCTCGCTTCAGGCTAAATTCTCCGTTTTCGTGTTCGTGCTGATGGTCGTGGCTTGTCTCGCTGTCAGCACTACAACAGCCTGAATGCGTTGATTTCTGTGTCATCTTGTCTCCTGAATTTATACCGCTTAAAGTATATGCTCGTAATTCTAAGCTATTTATTCAAATATATGAACATTTATTCATAGGTATATCATGATTCCTATTTGCGCGTCGATATAGAATGATTCTCATTTCAATGTTTATACTAAAGACAAGTCTTTTAGAGGCTTTAATTTATTTAGCTATTAGCTCTAAATCTGCTGTGAATAAGCAAGAATTGCGATCGACTCAAACAGATGATGCCCAAACTTGTGAAACCCATTGTTTAATTGGCTTGGGCGATTTTATTGAGATCGAGCCTAAACTGTTGTCAATGGTTAAAGCCCAGCAAATGGCGGAATTGTTTGGGGTGCTAGCCGATCCAAATCGGCTGCGATTACTGTCGGCTTTGGCTGCTGCACAGGAGTTGTGTGTTTGCGATTTGGCGGCGGCGTTGAAAATGAGCGAATCGGCAGTATCTCATCAGCTAAGACTCCTGCGAACTATGCGTTTAGTCAGCTACCGCAAAGAAGGGCGCAATGTTTATTATGGTTTAGCGGATAGTCACATTGTTAATTTGTATCACTCGGTAGCAGAACATTTAGACGAAGTAGAAGTTTGATGGGCTGTAATGCCGTTTTAGTCGCAAGGCGTTGTTGAATTCGGGATGAAATGATCAAGGCGCGATCTAAAAAATAATGCTAGAGACGTTGCATTGCAACGTCTCTACATCAAAATTCGCAGTCTAAAAAAATATAAACCAGGCAATATTTTAAAACTACTAAAATGCACTTGCTGTTTACTTTGTCTTCTTCGTGCAGCTACTAATCGAACGCTTATTCTTGATAATTTGCTAAGATTATGAAAATATTATGAGAACAGCAAGCGGCAAAATGAATGACTACCCAAGAAAATCGTCCTAGCCTCCCGGAAGTTTACCGGAGTATTAAAATTCCTGAAGGTAAAGGCTTTTGGCGCAAGATGCTGGCTTATGCTGGGCCGGGTTATCTAGTTTCTGTCGGCTACATGGATCCTGGTAACTGGGCAACAGATATTGCTGGGG
>JACCVJ010000008.1 GCA_013698215.1 Tatlockia sp.
AGCAGTGTGGCTATCGGCTTGATTTGTTTCAAGCCTTCGAGCGCAACGCCGATTCCCTTGCCGATAACAACGTCCGTCGCCACCGTTCCGGCTTTTTGTTTGACGGCGCATTAGTTTTCAAAGAACAAAAGGCAAAGTTTAGAGCCTTGCCTTTTACGTTTTATCTTACTGGATGTTCTCTTAAATGTTGCTTTATTCGCCTGATATTTTCTTGCTCATCGGAATACCAACCAATTGCCTGTTTCCATTCTTCAGGCAAATCGCGGGCATCGCTAAAATCAGCATCTTCGATTATTGCTCCCTTTACCTTGCAATCGTAGATGGTTGCATAAGAAAATCTTACCCCTCTCAAATCGGCGTTTTCAAAATTGCCCTCGTAACAATATGTGCGGAAAAAGTCTGCATTGACAAGCGAAGCATTTTTGAAACTAACAAAATCCATTGATGATTTGATGAAAGATGCTTTGTCCATTTGAGCATTATCGAACGTAATATTTTTAGCTAATACAAAACTCATTAATTTGGCTTCTTCTAAATTAGCACCTGTAAAATCTACATTATCCATTTCACAATCATTCAGGTTTGCTTTTCTTAGATTTGCACCGCAAAATTTTACGTTTTTCAAATTGGCATAAGCCAAACGAATATCTTCGCAGTCACTGTCGCTTAAATCCACATTCTCTAATTGCGCTTGGAAAAGGTCTTTTTCACCGATGAAAAAATCTTTGAGATTTACATCCCGTAGTTCCAATCTTTTTCCTTGCGAACGGTCGTGATGCCACTTATCGTGTTCATCAATCAGTTTGTTTAATTCCTCTTGTGTCATCTTCTTTTACCTTACATATTTTACTTTTTGATTATTTTTCGTTCTGTTTGCTTCAATCTCCGATTTAAGGGCTTTGAAATCAGCATCCGACAAACCTCTGGCATCTACTAAAACATTTTCGCCATCATTTAATGCTTTTAATATATTTCGAGAACCACCTCGTGCCTCTTTCATATCCCAAGCGATGCCGTTGCCGTCAAAGTAATCGTCGCCGTGCGTTCTGCCATCAGCGTGGATTCCGCGATTGACCGGAGATTCTAATATTCCTTGTTTTTCCGCTTCCAATGCTGCTTTCGCTTCTTTTATCTTAAATTCTTTGGTGTCAGGATCAAAGGCTAATTCTTTGTGTCGTGAATCAGATTGTAGCCATCTGTAATCATCTGGATTATCAATTTGCAGTTGTTTTAAAATCCCTTTGTTTTCAGCTTCCTGAATACCATCAAGCAAATGCTTTCTGGCGGCGGATGTTTCCCTCTGAAACTGCAACTTCGCAATCTTTGATGTCTGCTCAATATCGAGTTCGATGATTTCATTGCCGAAGCCCGTTTTTTGCATTGCATCACGGTACGCCGTTGCTAAATCGTCAACTTTCCCTTTGATGCCGTCGCCGAACTCTTTAGTCGCTTCCGCTACAAATTGTTTGAAAGTCACCGCGCCGTTTTTTAGTTTATTACCGGCAAATTTGGTTAAATCTCCCAAAAACTCTGCGCCCGCCAAACCTGAATACAAAGCGGGATTCCGCAATGCCTGTTTGATTCGTTGACTGGCTATTTGCGCCGCTTGATCGGAAAACATTTCGGCGACTTTGACTTTAGCTAATGACTTTAAGTCTTCGAGTTTCGTCAGCAGTGTGGCTATCGGCTTGATTTGCTTCAATCCTTCGAGCGCAATGCCAACTCCCTTGCCGATGACAACATCCGTCGCTACTGTTCCCACTTTTGTTAAACGGGCATTTAGTTTTCAAATAACAAAAAGCGAAGTTTCAAGCTTCGCTTTATCTAAATACTTTCTTACTAAAATTTATTTTTCGGACACGGTTCTTTTAGGATTTCCAACACTCGCTCCAGAAATGCGCGTCTCGTTTTAAGCGGCGAAAAACCGCTTCCTGTTGACCTATCTACTATATCCTTCAACTCATTTTCGTCTAATGATAATGCTAAGAGTTTTTCAAGGTTTTGCACAACTAATTCAACAAGTTGTGGTGTTTCAACCTTAAATTGTCTGACTACCACTTCAAAATTTGGTTCTTGCCCTTTCCATGGAAAAAATGATGTCCAACTTTGAAAGAAGTTGCAACCCAAAAATTGATCTAATTCATAAAAGTCTTTTGAGAAGTTAGAAATCATATTTTATTTTAGTTTTGGAAATGCCGACAAAAAGTGCCAACCAGTTTCAGAATTATCTTTTACTAAAACTACCAACACTTTGTTGGTTACTTTACTTCCGGTTTTACCTCTCTCAACAACGATTCCTGCCGTTTCTCCAAAATCAAATGTTACATTGGTTTTAAGTCTTCGTGAATCTTTCAGGAATGCGTCAATTTCTGCTTTGTGTTCTTTAACAAATTTACCTAACGCTCGATTAGCCGTTGACTCATTATAAAATGACGAAGCAAAATTTTCATTCCTCATTTCAGGCTTATTTAGCCTATTTCTCAGCCAATTTTCAGACCGCCCAATGTGTTCCTCTCTAATATGTCCGCCGAGCAAATCGTGCGTGTCAACCGTTCTTCTCGTTGTTTCGCTTAGATTATCAACGAATTTATCTCTCGTCTGTTTCAATTCATCAACAAATTCTTTCCCGTACTTGCTTCTGATGCCGTTTTTACCTTCTAAAAATTCTTCCAACTCGATGGGTTTGTTGTTTTTAACCAAATCGAAAACCTTTTCTTTTGCTTCTCTGGTAATCGCTTCATCAATTACTTTGCCGCTCGATGAAATAATTTGTTTGCCTTTATTTAAATCAAGGCTAATTAAACTCTCACGATAAAGTTTCTCTAATTGCGGTTTGGCAATCTCGCCTATTTCTTTAGTTACCTGAAGGCTGGACATAATTCAAAGCCTTATATTTTCAGTGTTTTAGCGTGTTTAGCAAAAACTTAAAATTAAAAATTGCAATTCTTTTCGGAAGGCACTTTTCTAAACTTTGTAATCACTGTCTTTAGAGAAACTGAATTATGTCCAGTCTTCAGTTACCTGTCTAGAGTAATCGGCGAACTTAGTATAACCCTTGCTAATCACATTTCCCGCAATTTGCGATGCCCGCGCCCACAATTCGGGGTCAGCCGCAATGTTTGTAATGCTGTTCGCTGAACCTCCGAGTTCCTTTACTCGTTGAAAGAACTTCTGTTTGGCAACTGCCGCCGCTTCATCGGTAAACGGTTCGATGACTTTGACTTTAGCTAATGATTTTAAGTCTTCGAGTTTCGTCAGCAGTGTGGCTATCGGCTTGATTTGCTTCAATCCTTCGAGCGCGATGCCGACTCCCTTGCCGATTAAAACATCCGTCGCTACTGTTCCCAACGCATAACCCGCTCCATACGGCAAACTGTTGATTCCTTCTCGTGTCGTCAATGTGTCTTTGACTTTATTTTCGAGTAATTTCTCAATTTTCGCCACGTCGTCCGTCGTCAAACTGCTCAAAGCGACAACCGCTTCCTTGATTGTTTGCAGCGTTTCCAACGGATGCGCGACCATCATTGCCGTGCCGACGAGATTGTCTTTGATGCCGTTGACCGTTCCTAAAATAAACTGGCTGACCGGATTAGCCTTATTTATTTGCGCCACTATTTTCTCGATTTCATTGACTTGATCCTGAACGGTTTTGTAGTTTTCGTTAATTTTGGCGCGGTCGAGCGGCGTGAGTTCAAATTCAACCGCCACTTTGTTACCGACGTGCTTCACATTGACAATTTTCGGCTTGACGCCTTGTCCAACAGACATTTCGGCAATTCGGGTATAATTTTCTCCCCACAGATTACCGCCTTTGTATTGGTCTTCGGCAAACTGCGCCAGCACACGTTTGCTGTCCGTCGGGTTGCCTTTGTTATTTAACTGAAGCCTGTGCGCAATTCAAAAAGTCATTTTCAGTCGGATAGCCGGTGGAACTATTGGCTGTCAGCTATGAGCTATTTTTGTAATTCTAAAAGGTCTGTTCAATAACTCGTCGAAAAGATATAAGTTATTGAAGAAACAGACATTTAATTGCGCACAGACTTCAATTAATTAAAAGTGAATATAAAATATAGAAAATTAGGCAACACCGGTTTCGACGTTTCAACTATCAGTTTCGGAACGTGGCAGATTGGAGGCGGCAGGTGGAAAACCAGCGATACGAAAGAGAACGTTAATCTACTTCGTCAAGCCCAAGAATTAGGTATTAATTTGTTCGATGCGGCAGTCGTTTACGGGCAATACCGGGATAGTAATTCGTATTTGCAGAGTCATTCGCAGGAGTTGCTTGGGAGTGCTTTCCAAGATAAGCGCGATCAGGTTTATTATTGCATAAAACTAGGTCAGTTCGACGAGTTTTCTCATCGCGCGCTTTTCGAGCCGGGTCGTGTGGTTGAACAATTTCAGCAATCGCTTCGCAGATTAAGAACCGACTATATTGATATTTGTTTAATTCACGCTCCGACATTGCACGAAGTTCAGAGAGGCTCCGCCATAGCAATCGTCAAAACTCTTCAGGCACTCGGTCTGGTTCGTGCGGTCGGATATAGTTTTGAAAACGAGCCTTATCATGCCCGTGCCGCAATTCGTCAGGGAGTGGACGTAATTATGCTGCAATACAACTTACTAGACCGACAATGCCGGGAAGTTATCGGTCTGGCTCAAAAATACGGAGTCGGGATAATTGTCGGAGGTCCTTTTAAAAGAGGCTATCTATCAGGAAAATACAAATCTATCGAGGATTTACCAGTCCAAGATGATGATTATTGGAAATGGAATATCGAACACAATCCGCATAAAGTAAGCGAGATTTTAGCGAGGGTTAATGAAATCGCGGACGAATCTGTAACACCTCTTGAATTGCGTCAGATGGCTCTCGGTTTTATTCTTCAAGAGGAGGGAGTCGCCTCAACGGTTGTCGGACATCGCTCGGTAGAAGAAATTAAAGAAAATATACAAATATCAATGGAAATAAAATGAGATTTATTCGAACCATTTTAGGGGATATTTCGCCCGACCAATTAGGAGTCACGGATTGCCACAATCATCTTTTTATACGCGACGGAAGAGCGGTAGAGCGCTACCCTGATTTTTTGCTGGACAACTATGATTACATCCGCAAGGATATTGACGAATTTCATCATTTGGGCGGCGAGGCGGTTGTCGAAATGAGTCCGATTGATTGGGGACGCGACATTGATTCGCTCCTCCGGCTGGCGGACGAAACCGGATTAAAAATAATATCGGCGACGGGTTTTCATAAACTCGCATATTATCAGCCGACATACCACTGGGTATATTCTTATGATGAAGACATTATACTTCAATTAATTCTGGATGAATTACAAGAAGGAATTGATTCTAATAATTATTCGGGACCGGTAATCAAACGGTCGCGCGCCAAAGCCGGAGTAATAAAGGTCGGAACGCAAACCGGCGAATTTTCCGAAATCGAGAAAAAAATAATGCGGGCGGCGGCGCGGGCGCACTCAATTACTGGAGCACCGATTCTCACTCATACCGACGAGGGCGCGTTAGCTCTCGAGCAGGTAAAATTCTTGACGGAAGCGGGTGTTCCCGCGCATTGCATCGGTCTCTCGCATATGGATCGAAGACTCGACTTTAAATATCATCAGGAAGTGGCAAGCACGGGAGTTTTTCTGGAGTATGACGCATTAACCAGAATCAAAGACAATTTTCATCAAACGACACTAGATTTAATACTAAAAATGACCGAATCGGGATTTGCCGGAAATATCCTGCTAGGAAGCGATATTTCGCGCCAAGGTTATTGGAAATCTTACGGTGGGAAGCCCGGTGTTTCTTTTCTTATCAACGATTATCGCCGGCTAATGCAGGAAGCAGGGCTTTCAGTCGAGCAGGTAAATCAATTTTACATTGATAATCCAAGACGATTTCTGACGTGGGCAAAATAAAATTTAAATTAAAAAGGTTGCGCGAGCGCGCAACCGTCGCCGCGTGAATCGGAAGCTCCGTAATAAACACCTCGCTTTTTTTCTTTGAGGATAGCCTGTCCGCGCCCGACTTCAAGTGAGCGAAAATCCAAACGGGTAATTTCGTGACCTTTTTCGCAAAGCTCCGCATAAGTTTTTTCGGAAATTGCCGATTCAATATAAATTTTATCGAAAGGAGCTTCTAAAGAAGTGAAGCGAGGGTAATCCAGCGCAAGTTGCGGATTAATCTTCCGGTCTACTAGATTGACGACAAATTGCGCGTGAGCCAACGGCTGGTTAAGCCCCCCCATAATTCCGAAAGCCGCGCGAATATCCTTAGTTTCCAAAAACCCCGGAATTATGGTGTGATAAGGGCGTTTGCGCGGAAGCAGGAAGTTCGGACTTTTCGGATCGAGACTAAAACTATTTGCCCGATTCTGTAAGGCAAATCCGTATTTTTCGACGACAATCCCCGCTCCCCAACTCCAGAATATACTCTGCGTTAAGCTAACCATATTGCCGTCTTTATCGGATGTCGTTAGGTAAACCGTATCGCCGCCAGCCTCCAAACGATTTTCTTTAATTTTTAGCGCAAAATTAGGATTGTATTTTTGCGCTAATGCGACGAGATTAGTTTCCGCTAAAATAGAGCTGGATTCATCGGTGGAAAAACGAGGATCAGCAACCTTGTCAATCGAGTTATTATAGGCAATTTTCATTGCCTCAATCATTCGATGTAATTCCTGAGAATCGTCAAAGTTCGTTGAAAAAGGCGGAAAAAGATTCAGCAGCCCGATGTTCACCAGTGCTACGACACCTTGCGTATTCGGCGGCAATTCGTATATTACGGCATCGCGGTAATTTTGCGACAGAGGTGTTACCCATTCGGCTTCATACTCCGCCAAATCGTCTTCGTTAATAACTCCGCCCAAAGAGCGGCAAGTATCTAAAACGGCTTTTCCGATTGAGCCTCTATAAAACGCTTTTGCGCCGTATTGACTAATCAATCGAAAAGCCTCCGCCAAATTCTTATTTTGATAAAAGTCTCCGAAATGGTAAGGCTTGTTTTTCGGCTTCAAAAAACCATTACTTGAAGAAGATTTTGCCTTCATGCTTTTCCGCATACCTTCCCTAGTCCAGAGCGCGGAAACTACTTCCGGTATAAAAAAACCCGATTCCGCATATTCCACTGCATCGGCAAACAAACTGCTCCAATCCAGAACTCCAAACCTGTCGTGCAAAAATTCCCAACTTTTTACGCATCCCGGCACGGTTACGCTATGCACGCCAAAATCCGGCATGTTCCGAAAACCCAATTTTTGAAACAATTCAAAAGTTAAATGTTCGGGAGACCATCCCGTGCCGTTCAGCCCGATATATTGCCGTCGTTTCTCGTCCCAGATGATTGCCGATAAATCGCCTCCTATTCCGCACATCATCGGCTCGGTTACGCAAAGTACGGCGTTCGCCGCTATAGCTGCATCTACGGCAGAACCGCCGGAATCCAAAATATTTATAGCCGTTTGCGTTGCGCCGATTTGACTCGTCGCCGCTACTCCATTTTTGGAAATAATTTGTGAACGAGTTTGGCTTCTGGAGTCTTTGTTTGACAGTTCATCGTAAAAAATCATATTTATCCTGCAAATTTTTATAATCAGAGAAGTCGGTCAAAAATATAAACGGATATATGCCGACATTTTCCGTCTATGCCAAAATTATGATTAATAAAGTATAATATTAAAATCCGAGAGGCTAAAGATGGTTTCTTTTTCATTATCTTCAAACCACACGAATTATCAACTCCCTACACTTATTGATCTTCTTAGATGGAGAGCCGTTCATAATCCTAATCAGAGAGCTTATACTTTCCTAAATGGTCAGGGTGCGGAAAGCGAGTCTTTAACGTATCGTGAATTAGATCAGTCGGCTATGGCTATTGCCTCCCTAATTCAACATCGAAAAATTCAGTCTGTGCCAATACTGCTCCTCTATCCGCCCTGCTTGGAATTTATTGCCGCGTTTTTTGGTTGCCTTTACGCCGGGGCATTAGCCGTTCCTTTATACCCTCCAAAGAACAATCAATTCAACGAACGCCTTCTCGCCATTAGCATAGAAACGCAAGCGCGCATAGCACTAACAATGTCGTCAATGTTGCCGAAAACTTCGGCTTGGGCTGCGAACGAGCTACAGCTTCGGAATTTGGAGTGGATAGCGACGGATACGATTGACGGAAACGAAACGAAAGAATGGCGTAACCCCAAAGTAAAAAGCGAAGACTTAGCCTTTCTACAATATACGTCCGGTTCGACAGCGATGCCGAAAGGCATTATGTTGAGCCACGCCAACCTTGCTTATAATCAACAAATGATTAAACACGCCTTCGAGCATAGTGAAAAATCAACCGTTTTAGGGTGGTTGCCGCTTTACCATGATATGGGGCTTATCGGTAATATTCTTCAACCTCTATACGTCGGGATTCCGTGCTTTCTGATGTCACCGATGACCTTTTTGCTAAAACCGTATCGCTGGCTGGAGGCGATTAGCAGGTATAAAGTTACGACGAGCGGGGCACCTGATTTCGCTTACGACCTATGCGTGAATAAAATAACGCCTGAACAAAGTTCCACTCTCGATTTGAGCGGTTGGGATTTGGCGTTTAGCGGGTCCGAACCGGTGCGATTTGAAACAATCGAACGTTTTTCAAAGGCTTTTGCCCCGTACGGCTTCCGCCGAGAATCATTTTACCCATGTTACGGGCTTGCCGAAGCGACGCTACTGGTTAGTGGCGGAATTAAAGCGGACGCGCCAGTGGTTCATCAAATTGAACCTGAAGCGACAGAATTTGCTGAACCCTGCCCTGTTGCCAGCCTCAAAACGGCTGATAATACTTTTAAATTAGTCGGTTGCGGTGCGGCAAAGTTAGACGAACGAGTCATTATTGTCGAACCTAAAACATTCACAATATGTCCTGAAGGCGTTTCGGGTGAAATCTGGGTCTCCGGTCATAATGTCGCACAGGGGTATTGGAACCGACCGAAAGAAACGGAAGAAACATTCAGAGTATACACTCGTGATACCAAAGACGGACCTTTCCTTCGGACCGGCGACCTCGGATTTATAAAAGACGGCGAGCTTTTTATTAAAGGCAGAATTAAGGATATAATCATCATACGAGGATGCAATCACTACCCGCAGGACATTGAAGCGACCGTCGAAAGCAGTAACCTGGCGTTAAAAAGTCGTTCCGGAGCAGCGTTCTCTATTGAGTTGAAAGGCAAAGAAAAATTAATTATCGTTCAAGAGGTCGGCAGAAATTACGCTCGCCTCGATGACGTAGCGGCAGACATCCGCCAAGCGGTGGCTGAAAAACATGATTTGCAGGTTTACGCCATCGTGTTTCTGAAAGCCGGAAGTATACCGCGAACGTCAAGCGGAAAGATTCGTCGTTTCAAATGTAAAACCGGCTTTTTGGAACAAACTCTCAACACGGTCGGAACGTTTTATTCAGGGCAATTAACGGCTAATTTCAAACAACCGTAATGAAAGTGATTTCGCATTCATAAGATTGATTGGCTTTAGCATTTAAAGAATAATTATATGACCGAAAAAACCATATCAAAATTCGAGTCTGAATTAACGGCAAGCAGACAAGCCAGATTAGCTTCATTAGCTAGGCTGGACTGGCTCTTGGCGTGGGTCGTGATTTGTGTTCCGGCGCTGGCATTCGTCATCGCCGTATCGTTGATTTTTTACGGGTATCCTCTCACTATTGTAGAAGTGGGATTGTGGCTCGGTATGCACGTTCCTATTTTGATTGGAGTCGAGGTAGGATTTCATCGGCATTTCGCGCATCGTTCTTTTAAAGCGCATCCGGCTGTCAGAGCGGCTCTCGCCATCTTAGGCTCTATGGCGTTTCAAGGACCTGTTATCTGGTGGGCGGCGACGCATCGTCGTCATCACAATTTCAGCGATATGCCAGGCGACCCGCATTCGCCGCATCTGTTTGGGCGCGGAATCTTGGCTTTCGTCAGGGGACAAATACACGCGCATATGGGCTGGCTTTTTGTTCCAGAAAGCACGAGAGCCGTTGGATGGGACAGATATGTTCAAGACCTATACCGCGACCGCACTATCTTCAAAATTCATACCAGATACTTTTACTGGCTGATTCTCGGTTTAATCATTCCCGCAATCGTCGGAGGAATTGTATATCGGTCGCCGATGGGTGTCGTTCTCGGATTTCTTTGGGGCGGGCTTGTCAGAATTTTCATTATGAATCACGTTTTTTACTGGTGTATTAACTCAATTACTCATACTTTCGGCACGCGCCCGTTCAAATCCGGCGACCAAAGCACCAATAATATCTGGCTAGCAATACCGACGCTCGGTCAATCGTGGCACAACAACCACCATGCGTTTCCGTCGTCCGCAATAATGAAACTGAAATGGTGGGAACTGGACCTTGGCGGTTTGGTTATCAGCCTGCTTGAAAAATTCGGACTGGTATGGGACGTTAAAACTCCCACGCCCGCGATGATACAACGCCTGAAGCGGGGTTGATATAAACTACTCGGAGGAATCAATAATGGCGCAATTTTTAATTGAAGACGAAGCGACTTTTACGGAAACCCGGAGAAATTCGCCGAGCGAAAAAGAAATTCAAACATGGTTGGTTAACAGTTTAGCCGCCGAGTTGAAAATCAATCCGAAGGAAATTGACGTTAAATCGTCCTTTAGTCGTTACGGACTTGATTCTTTAGCCGCCGTCAATCTCGTCAGTCAACTCGAAGAATGGTTAAAAATTGAGTTGCCTCCGACACTTCCGTATGAATATCCGACTATAGAATTGCTGGCTGAATATTTAAGCAGTATGGACGAATCAACAGCGCGATAAGTAGTCGTTCACAATTAGACTTAACTATCTTGTGATTAGTTAAATGTTGGAGCAAACAGACTTATGTTGTTTATGACTAAAAGCTCGAATTGATATAGGTAAACATAATTGTGAACGACTACTTACATCGAGAAAAGCTATCCACTCAGGATTTTGCGGTTTGTCGGCGAGTTTGAAGGTGTCAGAATCAATTGCCTCAAGCGGCAGCAA
>JACCVJ010000011.1 GCA_013698215.1 Tatlockia sp.
CCGATACTTGGAGGAGACATGAATATTGCTGTCGTGGGGCTTAGTCACAAGACTGCTCCAGTGGAAGTTCGAGAAAAGTTAAGTATTCCAGAACCACAGATGGAAATCGCGATCGCGCACCTCTGTAGTTATCCTCATGTTGAGGAAGTAGCAATACTTAGTACTTGCAATCGTTTAGAGATATATATCGTTACTCGCGAAACCGAGCAAGGAATTAGAGAAGTCAATCAATTTTTGTCAGAACATAGCAAATTGCCCTTGTTAGCGTTGCGACAACACTTATTTGTCTTACTCCACGAAGATGCCGTTATGCACTTGATGCGTGTATCGGCGGGTTTGGATAGCTTGGTTTTAGGAGAAGGGCAAATTCTTTCTCAAATCAAACAAGCCCACAAACTAGGGCAACAGTACAATGGCATTAAATCTATTCTTAATAAGCTATTTAAACAAGCAATTACCGCAGGTAAGCGCGTTCGTACTGAAACCAATATTGGTACGGGTGCGATGTCTATCAGTTCGGCGGCGGTAGAACTTGCCCAGATGAAAGTTCAAAACTTGGCAGCTTGTCGAGTAACGATTATCGGTGCGGGGAAAATGTCACGGCTACTGGTACAGCATTTGTTGGCAAAAGGTGCGGTAGAAATCACAATTTTAAATCGATCGCGCGATCGGGCGGAAGAATTAGCCAAGCAATTTAGTCAAGTTACTTTACAAATTCAACCGATGTCCGAAATGATGGCGCAAGTTGCGATGTCAGACTTAGTATTTACAAGTACCGCCGCCACAGAGCCATTGCTAGATCGTGCCAAATTAGAGGCGGCTTTAGAACCCAATCGTTTGTTGATGTTGTTTGATATTTCTGTACCGCGCAACGTCCATGGAGACGCGAAAGAGTTAGAAAACGTCCAAGCGTTCAACGTGGACGATTTGAAGGCTGTAGTCGCCCAAAATCACGCCAGCCGTCGCAAGATGGCGATGGAAGCGGAGAAGCTGTTAGAGGAAGAAGCCTTAATTTTTGATAGTTGGTGGCGTAGTTTAGAAACGGTTTCAACGATCCGATGCTTGTGGGATAAAGCGGAGGCTATTCGCGAACAAGAGTTAGAAAAAGCCTTGTCTCGCTTAGGTTCGGAGTTTGCTGAGAAACATCAAGAAGTAGTAGAAGCTTTGACACGCGGAATTGTCAATAAAATTCTTCACGATCCGATGGTGCAATTACGAGCGGAGCAAGATATTGAGGCTAGACGGCGGTGTATGCAATCGCTACAAATGTTGTTTAACTTAGATGTCCGCGAAGCTATATAGCACTTGGAAATAGATTAATTTAATCCGTGTTGCAAATAGCAGCACGGATTATTTATGGTGCGATCGCATTTAACACCCAAATCTTCATACTTCCTACACCTAATATCAAGTAGCCGCCAATACAATCGAGGCGACAGGCGATGTTTTAGTGTTATGACAAATTTAGATTTATTAACTCAAGTTATTCAAGACTTAAAACAACACGAAGATTCTCTACGGCTGAAAAAACTAATATTTTACCTTTGTCAGCAAGTTTGGGAAAACGAGCAAAATAAAATAGATAATGCCGACTGGCAAAGCTTGATCGAAGAATTAATTAATAAAAAACCAACTTTTGCAAGTCTAACTAAGTATATTTATGGCATGGCTAAAACCACTACTAAGCCCAAGAAGTATCTGTTAGTAGCCGATGTACTTATTAGTCAGCTAGAAAAAATATATTATGTTGAGGAAGATGAAACCCAAGCTTGTTTAGCTAAGTTTCAAGCGGAGGTAGCACCTCAAAAAATCTTTAATCACCAAGAAACTACTAAGCCTGACAATCTCTACAACATTAGGGCAGAAATTATCAGTAACATTAACCCACTAAGAGCAAAAATCCTGTTATTTTCCGCACTAAACGAGCAATTTACTTTTAGTAGCCAAGACTGGGCAAGCCTCAAATCGCAGCAGCTTGACGAATTAATCCAAGACTTAATACATATCTGTCCAACATTTACCAAACTTGTGCATAAATTAGAGCTTACGGCGGGGATTTTGCAAGAAGTTGATGAGAATCTTCAAGTAGCTAAAGTCATTAGCCAGTCTTTGAAACCGTTCATAATTTACTAACGTTTGCTAACAAACTGAAATTTTCCTGCTTCGACTCGGAGAAGTCGGCTTCACCCGATCCACAGGCTGACATGGTGTGACTCACCACGTTTTTCAAATTAATACTGGCATTTAAGTCTCGGTCAAGACTGAAAGCGCAATTCTCGCAATTAAATATGCGCATTGATAAAGATAGAGTTTCTTTCTTGATTCCGCAGTTTGAGCAGGTTTTACTACTAGGGAACCAACGGTCTACGATTACGAGTTTAGAACCGTACAGCTTGGTTTTATATTCCAACTGACGGCGGAACTCGTAAAAGCCCATATCTCCAACAGCTTTAGCCAGCTTGTGGTTTGCCATCATTCCAGATACATTTAAGTCTTCAATTGCTACCGTGCTGTGGTTCTTGGCAAGGTAGGTTGTAAGCTTGTGCAATGTACTAGCGCGAATATTGGCAATGGTTCGGTGTAGACGGGCTATTTTAACTTGGGCTTTTTTCTGGTTCGCTGAACCTTTTTGCTTATGACGATTTAGCCATTGCAACCTAGATAGTTTTTCCTCAAATAATCGGTAAGACTTTAATGATTCAAATACTCTGCCTGTACTCAATGTGGCTAGAGTTTTTACGCCTAAATCGACACCGACAATATCAACAATTTTAGGTGTCTCTGTTGGCTCTGTATCTATTCGGAATGAGCTAAACCATCGGTCAGCAGTGCGGCTAATCGTGACACTTTTAACTGGAGCTTGTGGTAAATCTTCGTAGGTTCTCAATATGCCAAGTTTTGGGACTTGGATTTTTTTAGTCCCTCGAAGTTTAATCGTGCCGTCTAGCTCAAATGAGTCAGAGCGCCCTTTTTTCTTAAACCGAGGAGCGCCCGATATTTTTTTAAAGCATCTGTCCCAAGCAGTTCGCAAATCACGTAAGGCGTACTGAGGAGCGCACTTGCTCGATTCAAAATACCAAGGGTTTTCAGATTTAACCAGTGCAACTAGCCACTTATGTAAATCAATTGCAGAAGGGAATTTAATCTTTTGTTCTGGATTTACTTTGTTGTGGTCTAGTATTTGCTTAGTTAAACCTAATCCCCAATTCCACGCATGGCGCGCAACTCCTGAATGTTTCTTTAACGCTGTTCGTTGTTTGTTGTTTAATTTGAGTTCTGTCTTAAATCCTAGTATCATAGATATATTGTACAGCAAATGCCGCAAATATACCATGTCTACCAGATTAGATATTCGACTGCCAGATGAACACAACGAAATATTAGAGCAGTATTGTAAACGCACTGGAGCAAGTAAGACAGGAGCAATTAAAATGCTGATATCTATACTTAAAAATGAACAACTGTTAGCAATTGTTAGCAAATCATTCACTGTTGATTAACCTTTTTATCTAGAAATTTGTGCATAAACCTAGAGGAAGCCTAGCAAGTAAAAGTTTTTAAGGTTTTTTCCTGCATTCTCAACGAATTTGGGAATACTAAGTAGGTCGTCGAAAGGTGCAGGACTATGAATGTTGATGAGCTTCTTAAGCGTTATGCTGCCGGAGAGATAGATTTTAGCGGTATTAATTTGAGAGGTGCTAATTTATTTGCTGCTGATTTAATTAGTATTATCCTCATTCAAGCCGATTTACACGGTGCAAACTTGATTTTTGCTCTCCTCAATCGGGCGCAACTATTCAAAGCTAATTTAACTGGGGCAAAGTTAAGCGGTGCAAATCTCACTCAAGCTGACTTACGGGCGGCTAAATTGCATGATGCTGATCTTCATGGCGCGGTTTTACAAGGTGCAGATTTGCGTAGTGCTGATATGAGTTTGGCAAACTTGTTAGATGCAAATATGCTTGATACAGATTTGCGTAATGTCAATTTGAGTGGGGCAAATTTGACGGGTGTATGTTTGCGTGGGGCAAATCTCCGCCAAGAAAAAAATAACTATGTTGCCAATTTATGCGGAGCGACACTCTACAAAGCCGATGTACGCGGTGCAAACTTAGCTGGGGCAAATTTATCGCGGGCTGATTTGCGCTATGCCAATTTTAACGAAGTTAACTTGCGCGGAGCCGATCTTAGCTGCGCTGATTTGAGTAATGCCGATTTAAGTTATGCCTTGCTCAATGATGCAAATTTGGACGGAGCAATACTTTATCAGGCAAACTTAAGTAATGCTCGATGCGAGAGAGTATCAATGCTCGATACAAATTTAACGGATGTCAATCTCAGTGGGGCGACAATTCCTGATGGCAAATTGAGCCGGGCTAATTTGACGGGAGCGAATTTAAGTAAGGCTAGTTTAAATAGAATCGACTTAAGTAGAGCAAATTTAAGTTATGCCGATTTGAGCGATGCTTATTTAATTGATGCTTTTGTAGCTAGAACTAATTTTACTAATGCTAACTTGAGTAATGCCAATTTAGTTAGGGCAGAGTTGAGCAGCGCTACCCTAACAAATGCCAATTTAAAAGGTGCTACGATGCCGGATGGCAGCATAAGTAATTAATTACAACATCTTTTCGAGAAACTGTTTAGCCCGATCGCACTGGGGGTTGTGGAAAAACTCTTTAGGTGTCACATCTTCAGCTAATCTTCCTTGATCTAGAAATAATATGCGATCGCTTACTTCTCTAGCAAAGCCCATTTCGTGAGTAACGATCGCCATTGTAATCCCCGTTTGCGTTAAGTCTTTCATTACTTGCAATACTTCCTTTACCACCTCAGGATCGAGGGCGGAAGTTGGCTCGTCAAATAACATTACTTCTGGTGTCATTGCCAAAGATCGGGCGATCGCTACGCGCTGTTTTTGTCCTCCTGATAGCTTAGAGGGGTAGACATCGGCTTTTTCACTCAAACCTACTTTTTCGAGTAATTCCATGCCTTCAAGCCGCGCTTGCTCGTGAGAAAGATGTTTAACATTTAAGGGCGCGTACATGACGTTTTTGATTACAGTCATGTGCGGAAATAAATGAAAATGTTGAAACACCAGGCCGACATTTTGCCGAATTTTCATGATGTCAGTTTTCTTTGCTGTTAAATCGACATCATTTATATAAACTTTCCCAGAAGTTGGCACTTCTAGGAGATTCATACAGCGCAAGAAAGTAGATTTTCCCGATCCCGACGGCCCAATAATTGCTACAACTTCTCCTGCGTGAATTTCTGTAGAAATTCCTTGCAAAACTTTGAGACTACCAAAAGATTTGTGTAAATTTTCTACTTTAACTGCTAACTTAGAATCGCTATTAAATTTGCGATCGCTAACTACTCCGTTGAAGTCTTCGTTCGAGTGCATAGCCCCCCCAGGTTAAGCTCATAACTAATAAATAATATACAATGCCTGCAAAGAGTAGAGGTTCAAAATAAATATATTTCTCTGCTCCCACAATTTGAGCGCGGCGTAGCAAATCGGCTACACCAATTGTTGAAACCAAAGCCGAATCTTTTAATAGGGCAATGCTTTCGTTTACCAATGCTGGCAAAATGTTTTTTAATCCTTGCGGCAAAATGATATCTTGCATCATTGGTTTATAAGGAATCCCTAAAGACAAAGCCGCCTCTCTTTGTCCTTTATCTACTGCAAGTATTCCCGCTCTAATTGTTTCGGAAATATACGCCCCAGAATTGAGAGTAAAAGTAATTACTCCGGCTAATAAAGCCGGGATATTGTAGCCCGTTAATTGAGGTGTTGCATAATAGACTAA
>JACCVJ010000021.1 GCA_013698215.1 Tatlockia sp.
CGCGATCGCCCTAATTTACTGTACAAAAAGCAGTTCTTTATCTGATACAGCATTGGGATCGGCTTCAGGGGTATCAGCTTCCGATGGCGGTACTACTTGCCAAAACTTAGGTAGATATTCCGACCAATTAGCTAGGATTTGCCCTGCTTTTGGCGATCCGGTACGTTCTAAATGAGCTTGAATTAGCTGCTGTAATTGACCTTCACCCACCGTTGCGGAGTTTACTCGTTGCAACTTGACAATTTCTGGGTTGACTAATTGAGGAAAGTTGCCATCAATATCTAAGAAGTATGCCAAACCCCCAGTCATTCCAGCGCCGACATTACGCCCAACTTTACCTAATACAACAATTACACCCCCTGTCATATATTCGCAACAGTGATCGCCAGCACCTTCAATTACCGCCGTACCTTTAGAATTGCGGACAGCAAAACGTTCGCCAGCTAAACCATTAGCAAACAAGAAGCCACCTGTCGCGCCATACAGACAAGTATTACCAACAATTACGTTTTGTTCTGGGGCGTAGGTTGCATCAGTAGGAGGAGAAATTATTATTTCGCCTCCGTGCATTCCTTTCCCTACATAGTCGTTAGCTTCCCCTTGCAGCTTTAAAGTCATGTTAGGCAAGTTGAAAGCGCCAAAGCTTTGACCGACACTACCCGTAAAGTTAAGCTCTATTTGTCCTGTAAATCCGCTATTGCCATACTGGGAGGCAATTTTTCCAGCGATTCTCGCGCCAACAGTGCGGTCTGTGTTGACTATTTTGTAGCTTTTGGTAACGTTACTAGCATTGCTAATAGCTGCTTGAACTTCTCTATCCGCTAAAATTTGGTCATCTAGCACTACACCGTTACTGTGTACTGTTTCGTGATTTAACCAAGTGCGATCGCTCTTTGTATCGGGTAACACTATCAAACAATCGAGGTTAAAGTCATCAGTTTTAGTTAGTTTTGCTCCGTCTTTAACTTTGAGTAAATCCGCTCGTCCAATTACATCTGTTAAAGAGCGATAACCAAGCCTAGCCAACAAACTGCGGACTTCTTCAGCTACAAAGTAGAAGAAATTAACTACATTTTCCGCCATTCCTGGGAAACGCAGGCGCAAATCTTCCCGTTGACTTGTAACTCCTACTGGGCAGTTGTTTGTATGGCATATCCGCGCCATAATGCAGCCTTCAGCAATCATCGCAATAGAGCCAAACCCATATTCCTCACCGCCCATCAACGCGCCCATAATCACGTCCCAGCCGCTTTTAAAGCCACCATCAACGCGCAGAGTGACGCGATCGCGCAATTTATTTTCCATCAACACCCGATGCACTTCTGTTAATCCTAATTCCCAAGGACTACCAGCGTGCTTAATCGAACTTAGCGGCGATGCACCTGTCCCGCCATCGTGACCGGAAACTTGAATAATATCGGCGTTAGCTTTAGCAACTCCCGCCGCTACTGTCCCAATGCCAATTTCTGCCACTAATTTCACCGATACTTGGGCTTGGGGGTTAATTTGATGCAGGTCAAAAATTAACTGCGCCAAATCCTCAATTGAATAAATATCGTGATGGGGTGGAGGTGAAATCAGTGTTACACCGGGCTTGGTGCGGCGCAACATGGCGATATAAGGACTAACCTTTTTGCCTGGCAATTGTCCGCCTTCCCCTGGCTTTGCGCCTTGAGAAATTTTGATTTCAATTTGCCTAGCATTCATTAAATACTCTGGCGTTACTCCAAAGCGTCCCGCCGCTACTTGCTTAATTGAACTTGAAGCTGTATCGCCATTTTTCAAGCCTTTTAAGTGGGGTAATAATGCCGATGTACCCTCCGCCGTTACATCATCCAAAACCTTGTAACGTACAGGATCTTCGCCACCTTCACCCGAATTAGACTTACCACCAATTCGATTCATGGCGATCGCTAAAGTTTCGTGCGCTTCCCGCGATAGCGCCCCCAGAGACATTCCACCCGTACAAAACCGCTTAAAGATTTCGGTTACAGGGTCTACTTCTGCTAACGGAATAGAATTGCGATCGCTATTTAAGTCCAGCAAGTCACGCAATGCTGTAATTGGCTTACCTTCTAGATGTTTTTGGTAAGTTTCGTAATGGTCGTATTGCTGACTTTTTACAGCTTTATGCAACGCCTTAGTCAATTCTGGGCTATTGGCGTGATATTCGCCGCCTTGACGATACTGCACAAAACCTAGGTTTTCTAGCTTTTTAATTGTCAATTGGGGGAAAGCTTTTTGATGGAAAGATAGAACTTCTTGAGCAAGTTCGCAGATACTCAAGCCGCCTAACCTAGAAGTTGTGCCATAAAAGCCCAATTTCAACAGGTCTTTGCCAATCCCAATCGCCTCAAAAATCTGCGCGCCCTGGTAGCTTGTCAGGAGCGAAATGCCCATCTTAGATAAGATTTTGAGTATCCCTCCTTCTACAGCTTTGCGGTAGTTAGCCAGCGCCGTATCTAAACCTATTGCGGCTATTTTGCCCCGCTCCATAAATTGCTGAGTTTTGGGGTCAGACCACCAACTCCTAACACTATCTAAGGCTAAATAAGGACAAA
>JACCVJ010000041.1 GCA_013698215.1 Tatlockia sp.
TTAACCAATCTACATTTTTATTAAATGATGTCCAAGCAATTAATTTAGTGGTTGACGATCGCCTAGTAGAGATGGAGTCTCCACCGATTAAAGGGCGAAAAATAGCTTTAGAGTTTAGTTTTGCTCAATCAGCGCCGCCCGTGCGGGTTCCTTTTACCGAAATACCCCTAGCCGCCGAATGGGGAAAATATTTAAGTTCGCAATTAAATCTATTGCGCCAGTAAAACCAATCAACGCGATCGCCTAATTATCAATTTTAGCCCGTATGTAAAGCTGTAACCTTAGTAGAAATGCCTAAGCTAATTAAAATAACAGCATAAATTTATACCTTTTTATTGATTGTCAACCTCAAAAAAAATATATTAGTATAAAAATAGCAGCTACTAATCAACGAGGCTATCGTTTGAGGCTGATATTTATGAAAGTGCAAACTCAATCAAAACGTTTTAGTCAAACCTTATCAATTGCGATCGTAACTGTTATTGGGATCTCGATTTGTGAAATGTCTGTAGCCAGACCTAGAGGGGGCGCAGGCTCTTTTCAACGGAGAGATAATGTAGCTCCTAGAAACTTTGGTGGGCAACGTAGTAGGCAAAACGAAGGTATACAAGCCCCACGAGTAGAGCAGTTTCAACAAAGAGTTCAAGAAATTAAGGCAACTCCCCAATTTCAACGACGGCAAGAAATTAGACAAAACTCCCAATTTCAACAACGAGTTCAAGAAATCAAAGCAACGCCCCAATTTCAACGACGGCAAGAAATTAGACAAAACTCCCAATTTCAACAACGAGTTCGAGAAATCAAAGCAACGCCCCAATTTCAACAACGAGTTCAAGAAATTCGCCAAAACATTCAAGAAAACCCTGAAGCCCAGCAAACCCTACGCGACGTGCAGCAGTCTCGTCAACAATTTAAAGTCGAGCGGCGAGAAGATTGGCAAAACTATTTAAACAAAACTTGTGACGAGCGCCAAGATAATCGTTACTATAACTCCTACTACAGGAACGTAGGCTATGGATATGATTACTTCTGGGGTGGGTATTATCCTAACTACTTCGGGCCCTTTAATACATTCTCAGTAAGTTTATTTGCCAACGATTTTGACCGTTACAACTACGATTCGGGTAGATATTACGTATTTCCTGGCAATGAAAACTATATTTCCCGCGCACCAGATAGTGCTAGAGTTTCTAGTCTGCCAGAGGGATTTATTACTCTGGCGTTGAACGCCTCAACTTACTACTATTATTTAGGCACTTTCTACCTCCAAGATACAACTACAGGCAATTATTCAGTTACGCCAGCCCCCGTTGGGGCAATTGTTCCCTACATTCCCACGGAGTACCAAAAAGTAATAGTTAACGGGGCGCAATATTATCAATACGCCGGAATTTATTACCGTCCTACCTTTAGAAAAGGACAGTTATTATATGAAGTTGTCAAAGTCTAGAGCGATTGTTGATACTGATTTAGGAGTAAGGGTAAGTAATCGTAACCATCGACTCCAATTACAGGGATAATTTGCGCTCTACACTGTTTGAGTAGGTTTTGAAAAGCGGTGTCTCCAAGTTGTCCTTGCAAAATTGTCAATAAGCCTGCGGGTTGTCGCCATTGCACCGAGCCAATTTGCTCTAATAGATACATCCCCAAACTTCCCGTAGTCATAGCCATCTCTATATTTTGGCTGCTGTAATAAGCGGATGCCAAAGAAGCAAAGTTTTGACCTTGGAGATACAAATCGCCAGAAATTCTAGCAGATTGTAAGGCAGTTTCTAAATAGGGAATAGCACTTTGGGGTTGAGAAAGCACCAGATAAGCAACGCCTAAACTACTACAACACAAAGCCTGACTTTGCTCGTCGCCTAAGCGTTTGGATAATTCTAATCCTTGCTGGAGGTATTGAATTGCACTTTGGTATACTTCAAGCTCACTTTGCAATTGCTGTCCTTGAAATACTTGGCTGTAGCCCAGATTAGCTAGGGCGTTGGCTTCTCCCAAACGCTCCCCAGATTGACGAGCCAAAATTAACGCCCGTTGGCTGTAATTGATGGCGCTTTCGTAATCTTTTTGGGTGACGCAAGCGCGACTAAGATGATTGAGATTAGCAATTTCACACTGAACATCTCCTCTAGTTTGGGCAATGTCTAAAGCTTGTTGGGCAAAAGCTTTCGCTGGTTCTAACTGACCTAAAGCTTGGAGAGAATAGCCTAGTAAAGTTAAAATTCGCGCCTTTTCTTGAGTACCTTCAACTTGCTTTAAGGGTGCGTCGAAGTAGCTTAAAGTAGAACGTAGGCGATCGCCACTAAACAAAGCAAAAATCCCCCCGTAAAGCGGAAAATCTTTAGTTTGGGCAAAGGTGCGGAGAATTTGCAAGGTAATTTGAAAACAGCTATCTAGATAATTGCTAGAAGTTAACGATTGTCTCAAACCATTGGCTAATTGCGACCAAATAGAGGCAAAAGTTAAAAAGGTAGAAGTTGATAAATTAGCTCCAGCCTTGGCACTGTAAGCTTGTTTATTGAACCAAGCCACTAAACCTTGTTGCAAGCACTGCATAGTTACAGCAAGTTCCACCCAAGCACTTAAATTGATATTGTCTTGCTGAGAAATCCACTCGTCTACAGGCTGAAGCAGTGCTAAAGTTTGAAAGAGCGATCGCATTAAGGGACTTTTTACCTGTTTCGCCCATACTGTCCAAGGGCCCCTTTGTCTTGGTACACCTACAAAACCCAATGGTTCCGGGTTGTCGTACATCCAGCTAATTAAGTAATCTTGCAACGATTGCCAAGAGGCGATACCAGCTATTAACCCTTGAGCGAGTTGGGCTACATCGCTATCTGTTGATTGTGCTTGTTTTTGGAGATTAACGGCTAATTGCTGAATTTGACTAAGAGCCAAAGCTGGGTTGCGATTGGGATCGATTGCTGTAATTAAAGCCCCCAAGACTTCGCCCTCTGGGGCAGCGAAAATCGTTTCTAAGGCAGCATTTAGGGTACTAGAAACCGCTAAATCCTTTTGTACGCGCTCCCACTCTCCTTGAATAGTTTTGAGGGCGCGGAGGCTACGCATAGCTTTAGCTTGCTTTAATTCGTCAGGTTGACTATTTTGTTGCTGCTCAAATGCTTGAATTTGTTGAAACAAAAAGCGCTCAAATAGTTCTCCCGTACCGGGTTCTACCTCTTGACGCAGCAATTGATAAACCTGTTCTTTAGAACTTATTTGACCTTTTAAAGTAGTCTGGACAATGCGATCGATTAACAAATTGTAGCGACTTTCAATAGATGTATCTGACATAACCAATACCTATAGTTGCCAATTATTGCGAAAAAAAACCAGTCAGCAGCAATGGTAAAAGCAGTAGAGCGCAAATAACCATAAATATAGTTCCTGGTTCGATATCCGTGGTATTTTTCTGCGGTTTGGGCATCGTCTCTAAAAACTTATCTGCTATTTTCTCCAAGGTAGCTTAGTACCCATTTCTGTTGCTGCGGAAAAAAATAAGTAACCAATTAGTAACCCTGCACACCCCAGAAAAACCC
>JACCVJ010000066.1 GCA_013698215.1 Tatlockia sp.
CTGAGTAAACCTATGTACTATTGCTTTATAGACAAATACTGGTAAAGCCAGCATTCTTCGCCAGCGCCAAGGCTCTTGATACAATCTGTACAGCCATTCTAAGTGGTTGTTTGCCATGATTGCTGGCGCTCTAAATTTGATCCCAGACCATATATCTAAACTGCCACCTACTCCAATCCAAGTAGCTTGAGGACACAGGGAACGATTTTCGGCAATCCACAATTCTTGACGCGGTACTCCCAGACCTACAAAAATTAATTGTGGTTGCAGGGCAATTAGACTTTTTTGTAATTCCTCTATCTCTGCGCCACTAATAAAGCCGTGTTGAGTCCCGACAATGTTAATAACCTTGTGTTGTTTCCTAATTGATTGAGCGGCGGTTTCGGCAACTCCTGGAGCGCCACCATAGAAGAAAATTCGCTCCTTACCTTGTTCTGCCTTTTTTAGTAAGGCTTCTGCTAGTTCAATTCCAGGCAATCGCCGAATTTTTTTTCCATACAATCGGAGATAAAAAACAATTCCCGAACCGTCAGGAATTGTCAAATCTGCTTGCTTAACGATCGCTCTTAAAGTCTCATCAGTTTCGCAAAGCATTGTCATTTCAGCATTGAGCGTCACTACATGAGTGCCAATACCTGATTGCAGACGAGTTGTAAGCCAGCCGACATAATCATCCATTAAATGAATCGGTAGCCCCAGTATCGAAAATTTCTGAGGTGCTTCAACCATAATTAATTTATAGCTAACCTTAAATTACACAGTTATCAACGGGTTAGCCCAAACTAATATTAGCCTAATCCGAGTAGGTTAGTTAGTTGGGCATTCTTGACGAATTTATCGCATTTTTGGAAAAATACTGGCAAAATGTTTCATGCTACCCGTCGTCGTCTGGCTATTTGGTATACCACAGTAACCGCCGTGTTGCTATTGGTGTTCGCCAGTGGCGTATATTTCTATGTCCGTAGTACCTTAATTGAACGAGTTGATGATACTTTGCTTCACGTGGTAGAAATAGTCGAACGGAATTTAGTTATTGAGCCATACTACCCTGATGTGAAAAAGTTACACGTTAATGTAGAAGCTAGTTTTAGAAACAACGCTGATACGGTAGAAGACGATCGCATCGATTTGGAATGGTTTAACTCTACTGGTGAGTTGCTATGGTCAACTTTCTCTGAACCCTTAAATATTCCCATTCATTTCAATTCTACGGGTGAAACTGTCCAAGTTCTCAAGCCAGCAGAAGATAACAACAATTCTCGCAATTATTCCCCTTTATTATTGCGGCAAGTAACCCAAAGAATGCAAGTAGGACCAGAGGTACTAGGATATTTGCGCGTTAGTCATCCTTGGTTTGAAGTTACTAAACCCGTTCAGCAGCTTGCTATCGATCTTAGTGTGGGTACGGGCTTGATGGTATTTTCGGTGGCTTTATGCGGCTGGTTTCTGGCGGGGAAAGCAATGGAACCTGTGTTGCTATCTTACCAACGCCTCAAACAGTTTACTGCCGATGCTTCTCACGAACTAAGAAGCCCGATTACTCTAATTCAAACTAACATCCAAGTTGCTCTAGCAGAGCCAGAACTAAGCAATTCATCAAATTCTACTTCTTTGCAGTACAGCCAAAACTTAAAGGTTTTAGAGCGGTTGACTAAGCGCTTAGGTCGATTGGTGGACGATTTGCTGTTTTTAGCTAGACAAGATAGTGGATTAGTACAACCGCAATTTGATACTTGTCCCTTAGATGCGTTGCTAGTAGAAGTTGTGGAAGAACAACAGTTACTAGCAAAAGAAAAAAATATTACCCTGTCTTTAGAATTAATTGAACCCCTTACAACAGTGCCAACCCCAGAACAATTAGATAGCTGGTTTGCACTTTCTGGAGATTGGGATCAGTTGGCGCGATTGTTTACTAATTTAATTGAGAATGCGATAAATTATAGTTCCCCAGGCGATCGCGTCCAACTACAGTTACAAAGAATTACCACTACTAGCGAATTACCCCCACTGGCTATGCCTCCTGGGGCGATGCAAGTCAAAATTATTGACCAAGGAGTGGGTATTGCCAGCGCCGATTTACCACGTCTTTTTGACCGCTTTTATCGCGTAGATCCTGCTCGTAGCCATACTAATTGTAGCGGTTCGGGCTTGGGTTTAGCGATTTCTTCTGCCATCGTCCTCAATCACTTTGGTCAAATCAAAGCTACAAGCGTTCTCCACCAAGGTACAACTTTTATTGTGACTTTACCTATACTTTTAGAACCTGCTTAATCGCCACAATCTATTTAGATTGCTGCAAATATATTCTATTTAACAAACTTATACGTAGAACAAATGCTTCCTGTGGCAGATGCAAGCTAGTAAGGTTTTCTCATATTTTATAATTCGGCGGTTATATAAATCGTTAATTAATCGAGCATTACATAGCTATATAGCGCTAATCGTAAAGACTTTGAGGGCGATTAACTAAACGATGACCACCGCAAACCTTTGATAAAGAATTAGGAGAAGTTAATGCCAATTCCATTAAGAGAAGATGTTGCCTACATTATTTTAAAGAAGATTAACGAAAGCGGGCAAAAAATGCACGAAGTTGGCTTCGATGCTAAAGATTTTATCGGTCGAAGCTTGACTCAAGCTGAACTTTTGGGGCATTTAGATTACTTGAATCAGATGCAATTTATCAAAGCTGAATTTACTGGTAATGCTTACGCTAACCAAGAAGATGTTCCTGACGCGGTGGATGCTAAAGAATTTGATTTAAGAATTGCTGATTCTTTTGGTGCGCCAGACGGCCCATTGCCTCATTTGATTACTTTTAAAGCCGCAGAGCTTACTGAAAAAGGGCGCAAAATTTTAGAAAGAATGGAGGCAAGCCCTCCCGAAGCTCTCAATGAAGGGCCTGCTGTAGCAATTGCAACCGATGATATGCCTTTTTTAGAAAAAGTAACAATTCGGGGAAATTTAGAAGATATTTTTGATGCTAGAGACATTACAGAAGTAGTGTTTCGCACCATGCGAGATATGATGACAAAAGAAGCTTCTGACCGCGTTGCTAGCGAACTCCACGAAATGGTCGAACCCACAGAAGATAAAGCATTGCAAAATGAAATCGCTGATTTGTGGAACGATACTAACCCCATTACTCGGTTTTTGAGTAGAGTTAGACCACCTTTAAAAATTAAGTCTGGTACTTTCTTATTTAGGATTAATCAAGAAGCTGGTTTACCTAGAGCCGTAGGTGCAGAAACCATAGTAAAAGCAGTGTTTTGGGCAACCAAAGATGAGTTGTCTGAAGAAAGAATTAAAGAAGTTGCTAGCTTTTTACCCGATGAAATTCGCCAGTTGTGGAATGAAGCTTAACTAAAAAGAAGCATTTATACAAAAAAAAATTGCAGGGGTGTAATTCTTTTAAGTATGAATGCTTCAGAATATATTTTTTTATTTAGTAACGACAAATAAAAAATCTGAGGAGAGAAATGATTACTGCGAAAATAGTTAGCCTAGTTGCCAGGACTGTATTAATTGGGCTACCGTTAGTAGCGATCGCTCCCAGCGTGAGTGCTAATCCTAAAATGGAAAGTAAGTTAAAACTTTTGCCTACTACTACTAAGTTTAGTCAAACTTCTGCACTCAATCCCCATCCTAGTATTTTCGCCCAAGCTCCCTACAATCGTTCGCAACTAATGCTTGGAGAGAGTTTGAGACTAGCAAAACAAGTTCAAAAGCCAGCAAATAGCGATGCTGAAAACCAAACACCTAGCCAAAGAGAAGTAAAACCTTGGTCTGAAGCTCAAGAAAATAGAAAAGCTTTAGTCAAGGCTATTAATGGACAATTTAACATCCGGCTGAGAAACCTAACTAATACAGAAGTTACTTACGAATTAGTAGGTCATACCAATCAGCGCCAATTGACAGGAAATAAAAACTTTATGCTAGAAGACTTAGCAATGCCTGTCACTGTAACAGTTTTACGCGAAGATGGCGGATTAATTAGAGTTACGCCTAAACCTGTCGCACCGGGAATATTAGAATTAAGGTTAGACGAAGCATTAAATCTCGACCAAGACAGGCGCGCTGTGAGAGTTCGAGAAGGTGGATCGCTGTTGATTTACTAAGACTAATTTTAGCTAAAAGCTGCGATCGCCTTAAAGAACTTTTTAGATGCTTTAAGGCGATTTTTGCATTGGGGCGTGCTAAAGAAGAATTTTGTACAGTTTTGATACACTAAAATTACTAACTAAATTTTTATTATTTGCTATGGTATTAGTCCATTCCGCTACTTTAGGCGCATTTTTCTCTTTACCCCTTGATAGTCTGCTTTCTACTCAAGGTATAATGGTCATGCTCTTAGCAGCCTACGCTGGGGCAATGTGGATGTTTCTTACTAGCGCCCCCAAAGTCCACACCATTATGGTGTCAGATATGGAAATCGCTAGGCAATTCTATGAAGGGCTACTAGATTTGCCCGTAGCCGATATACCTCTGCATTATTACTATAACTACGAGCAATCTTTGGGAGTAACCGCCGGGATTGACCCCTTATATATGTCTGCAAGCCCAGGAATGTCTAGCAGCAGAAATCTCAACGCCCCGGACGGTTTGTGGTATCAGTTGAAAAAAAACAATCAACTACACGTAATTTCTGGTGCTAATTTGGGCAAAAAAAATCAACAGCGCCATGTGTGTTTTGATAGAGATTGTTTAGAGCAAGTATTGATGCGCGTGGAAGTGCGGGGATTAAAGCACAAAATTCGCAACCAAAAACCCTTGAATTTTTTAGTCAAAGACTTAGAAGAAAGAGTTATTGAAATGGCGGAAGTGTCAAATTAACTCGCTGGTTATAGGCATCAATGACTTTCACAGCAAAGGTCTACAGAGTACGCTTTCATTCGGCTGCCATTTGAGTTTACTCTTTAACTGTATTCTACTCAATTAAGAACTGCTGTATGTGGATTTGGAGCAATACCTCGTATCAGTTGTGGGTAGTGAAATGTCTGCCGCCGCACAGCTGTAGCGGCAAGGTCTTATACTTTAGTGCATAGCTTTCGTAATGTAAACGAGCAATTTGACCTAGGAAATGATGAGCGCCATCAAGCGTACAAAGGCATTGGCACCGAGTACAATACCACTCAACAGGCGGTTAGCGAAACCACAGGAGAAATCCTTAGTTATCAGGGTGGCGCGCGGTCGAATCTCTGTACGGGGCAACCCAGGCGATTGTAGATAAGGCGCACAAGGGCGTAGGCATGAGCCAGAGGGGAGCTTATGCTTATGCCGCTCAGGGGTATGATTATCGGCAGATTCTGGGGATTTATTATCCTGGTACAGAGATAAAGAGGCTGGAGTCGAAGTAATCGTGAGCCAGTAGCCTTTTCCAAGTAGCTACTTGGAAAAGGCTACTAGGAAGATATTAGAATTATGTTGAACGCCAAAATCGTAAAAACAGCGTACAGAAAATACGAACAATTATAGGATTGTGGTAACTATGCTGGTTGCCAATTGCGTTTCATAAATCCTCACATTACAGTCGCCTTAATTCTCTAACGAGTTAAAAGTGCCAACTAACCACTAGATTAATCTCAGGCAGTTTTAATTTGGGAGAGAGTAATACTGGATTTAGTTAAAGCTGGAACAATTCGTTCGCCCGCCATCCTTGCTCCTGATAAGTTTCGTGCTACTGGTCCCACGTGTAATCCAGCTAAACCACCCATCACGAACAACTCCTGGCCCCGCCAGCGCAAATACTCATCTAATACTGGTAAACCATTCACTACCGATAGGGGATAGGCATCTAAAATTTCTGCGAGTAAAGGTTGTTCCATAATATTCAGCCTTGTGCCAGTGGCTAGCCAAATGCGATCGCACTTGTACTCGGTTCCATTATTGCAGTAAACCCGCCAACTATTGGCTTGCCACCTAGCCTTGACTATTTGACACTGTTGATAAATGTTCAGTTGGTTATTCCGCATCAAACGGCGCAATTGAGTCATCATTGCTGGTGTCACAGAACCTCCATTGCGGGCTTGTTGAATTAACTCCCACCGTTTCTCCCAATCATTTTGCGCCCAAAAGCCTTTGAGATACTTCGGACCTAGCCAACCAGGTTCGGCATCAAATAGTTTTTCTTGTAGTTGTCTTCTAACTATCAACTGTACCTCCGCTCCACAATTGGTCGAACCTACTACTAAATGCCCGCTAGTTAGACCACCGCCAACGATCGACACCCTTTCCCCAGCTAGATCCAAACCTCGTAAATCAATTTGCTGAGAGTGCAGAAGGCGCTCTTGGGGATAATCACCCTCGATTTGACTCACCCAATCGGGGAGTTGAGGCGAACCACTACCACCAGCAAAAACAACTCGCCGGGCAATTACTGACTGCCCTGATAGTAACCAAAGGCGAAAACGGCGACGGAATTTGTCAAATAGTGGCTCAATCCTAACTACCTTTGCTTTGACAACTCGCTCCTGCAAT
>JACCVJ010000070.1 GCA_013698215.1 Tatlockia sp.
AGCGATTTAGTCTCAATTTTAGATGAGTTTGGCGAACGCATCTTTGAGGAGATGGACTACATCAATGAAGGCGAAAACGCCGAACGATTTGCCAAGCTTTACGGGCATTTGAAAGACGTTTATGTGCCAAAAATTTATTGGCAATATACCCACCGTCGCGTACTAACGATGGAATGGGTTGTAGGTACTAAACTTACTCAAGTAGATGCTATCCGCGCTCAAGGAATTGATGCTAGGTACATTATTGAAGTGGGGGTTCAGTGTTCTTTACGTCAGTTGCTAGAACATGGATTTTTTCACGCCGATCCGCATCCAGGAAACTTATTAGCTACTCCTGATGGACAATTAGCTTATTTAGATTTTGGGATGATGAGCGAAATCAAGCCCTATCAACGCTACGGCTTGATTGAAGCGGTGGTACATATGGTAAACCGCGATTTTGAAGGATTAGCCCGTGATTACGTCAAGCTAGACTTTTTGACACCCGATACAGACTTAGTACCAATTGTTCCGGCTTTGGGACAAATTTTTGGGAATGCTTTGGGCGCTAGTGTAGCGGAATTAAACTTTAAAAGCATTACAGATCAGTTATCGGCGTTGATGTACGAGTATCCTTTCCGCGTACCCGCTTACTACGCTTTAATTATTCGATCGCTAGTTACTTTAGAAGGAATCGCCATTTATATCGATCCCAACTTCAAGGTACTCAGTGAAGCCTACCCTTATATTTCTAAGCGATTACTAACCGATCCAGCCCCAGAATTGCGGGAATCGTTGCGCGACTTGCTGTTTAAAGATGGTCGTTTCCGTTGGAATCGTTTGGAAAACTTGCTAAAAAATGCTCGTAGCAGTGACGAATACAACTTAAATCAGGTACTTGATGAGACTTTAGAATTTTTATCGTCAGAAAGAGGGGCGTTAATTCGCAATAACCTAATTGATGAACTAGCAAAAAGTATCGATGCGTTGAGTAAAGATGCTTTGAACAGCGTTACTAATAACTTACGCGATCGCCTATTTAATACTCCTTGGGCTAAACCTGTAGCTATGGCAATTATGCCAGTTCCTGCCGCTAATACCGAACAAGAACAAACTTTAGAGCATATTAAGCGTATTTGGGGTATTTTGCAGGAAACGCGCGGTTTTGACACGACAGAAGTTAGTTCTCAAATTCCACAATTGCTTTCTAATCCAGGAGTGCAGCAAATAGGAAAACAAGTTGCGGGGCGTTTGACAAGTAAATTCCTCGCGCGGATGATTCGAGAAACTTTAGTTAACAACGAAACTAACGGAGTTGCTAAAACTGCGGTAATTATTAAAACCTAGGCAGATCGCATTTTACTATTTTATCTTCCCCCTTTTTTAAGGGGGAATCTGTGCGATCGCAATCTAAGCTTCAGGAGAATTGTCATTTTCTTTATCACGTTTAAAACTTTCTTCTAAAGCCTGGATTTGTTCACGCCTAGCTTCTACTTCTAAAGATCGCCTTGAAAGGTCTTGATTTTGCAAGGCTAGAGACTGTTGCCACTGTTCTGATCGCTCAGTTTCGGCTTTTAAAAACTCTGGAGTAATACCGCAAGTTAGGTAAGTTTTGACCAAATCTAACACCCAATTTGTAGCATCTTGAAGACTAAGCATTTCTCCTTTAGGTGAGAGTTCGATTAAAACTAATACTCCTTCAGGGAAGGCGATCGCACTGGCGATACTAATTAGTTTTCCTTGTTCGTCTACTTCCCATTTATAGGTAGTTTGTTGATGGGCGAGTAGGCATAATTCTACTTGTCCCGACTTTTGTTCTTGGACTTGAGCTAGGTATAGCATGGATTTTAGGGGCGCTAGGTACGCCCATAGTGGTTTAGTCTAAGTTTTGAAGGCGATCGCGGAGAATTTCGGCTTGTTTCTCAGCTTCAAGTAAGTTATCTCGAATAGTTTTAACTACTTCTTCCGGGGCTTTATCTACGAATTTAGGATTATTCAGCCGATTAGAAAGGGATTGTATCTCTGTTTCTACTTTACTCAATGCTTTCCTCAATTTTCCTCGTAATGCCTCAGTATCTACAACACCCGCTAGAGGAATCAAGATTTCTACTGTCCCCACCACTCCAGAAATAACATTTCCTAAAGAGTTAGTAGCTTGTTTCGGTTGAACTTCCAAGCTTTCAGCTTTGGCTAAGTCCAAAATATGAAGTTGTCCGATGCGAGTTAGGGTATCAAGTTCAGTTGCATTTTCACTTTGCAAAATTACCCGAATTTTTGCCCCTGGCTTGATATCACCATCGGCGCGGAGGTTACGAATTTTGCTAATAGTAGTAGTAATTAGTTCAAAACTACTTTCTAATTCCAAGTCGATTAGCGCCTGATCTGGCTGAGGATACAACTGTAATCCTAAGATTTGGCGATCGCTACTTTGAGTTAGAGTATGCCAAATTTCTTCGGTAATATGGGGCATAAAGGGATGTAGCAGTTTTAAAATCCCCTCTAAAACGTAACCAAGAGTTTGTTGTACGGCTTGGCGCGAAGTTGATTCAGGTTGCAGGCGTGATTTGACTAATTCAATATACCAGTCGCAAAAGTCGCCCCGGATAAATTCGTACAAACTTTTCGCCGCTTCTCCCAACCCATAGTTACTAATCAGATTACTTATTTCTATAACTGCTTGATGGAAACGCGACAATATCCACTTATCGGCGCTTTCTAAGCCTGTGTCCGGCTGTCCTAACTGCTGCGGGGTCAAACCGTCCAAATTCATCATCACAAACCTAGACGCATTCCACAGCTTGTTAGTAAAGTTGCGACTTGCTTCTACAGGGGGAGATTCGTCAGTTTTACGGTTATATTCTAAACGGATATTTTGACCCGCTCCGGCGACTTCTTTTACCAAGGTATAGCGCAAAGCATCTGTACCATACTTATCGATTAGCAATAATGGATCGATGCCATTATTGGCTGACTTTGACATTTTTTTGCCATTTTCATCTAATACTAGCCCGTGAATATAGACATCTTTAAACGGCATTTCTCCTGTAAAGTGACCGCCCAACATAGTCATCCGCGCCACCCAAAAAAAGATAATATCGAAGCCTGTAACCAGGGTAGCTGTAGGGTAATAGGTAGCTAAGTCTTGGGTTTGTTCTGGCCAGCCCAACGTTGAAAAAGGCCATAAACCAGACGAAAACCAAGTATCTAACACGTCTGGATCTTGCTCTAATTTGACACCCTTGCCAAACTGAGAAATAGCTTTTTCTTGAGCTTCTGCTTCATTTTTGGCGACGATAAAGGGGGTATTATCGGCAATTTCGCCCCCAGTTTCGCTAACTGCGTACCAAGCTGGGATTTGATGACCCCACCAAAGTTGACGGGAAATGCACCAATCGTTTAGCTTTACTAACCAATCGCGGTAAACTTTAGTCCAACGTTCGGGGATAAATTGAGGAGACGATCGCACGTCTAAAAATTCTAGAGTATTATCAGCTAAGGGGCGAATTTTGACAAACCACTGAGTAGATAGTAATGGTTCAATGGGAACTTTACCCCGATCGCTATAAGGGACAGAATGTTTGTAATCTTCTATCTTGACTAGAAAACCCTCAGCTAGTAAACGTTCTACTACCTTTTTTCTAGCTACAAATCGATCTTGTCCTTGAAAATCTCCCGCATTTTCATTCAGCGTCCCGTCTTTATTCATAATATTGATTGTCGGCAACTTGTGACGCTGACCCATAGCAAAATCGTTAGGATCGTGAGCGGGAGTTACTTTCACGCAGCCTGTACCAAAGGTGCGATCAACAAATTCATCGGCAATGATGGGAATTTCGCGCCCCACAATCGGTAACTTCAACATTTTGCCAATTAAATGTTTATAGCGATCGTCGGTTGGATTGACCGCCACCGCCGTATCACCCAACATTGTCTCTGGGCGAGTTGTTGCGACTTCTACAAAACCCGAATCATCTACCAAAGGATAGCGGAAGTGCCATAAATGCCCATCAATTTCTTGCTTTTCTACTTCCAAATCAGAAACCGCCGATTGAGTAGCAGGACACCAATTTACTAAATACTTACCGCGATAAATTAGCCCTTCCTCAAACAACCGCGTAAATTCTTCTACTACAGCTTTAGATAACCCTTCATCCATGGTGAAACGTTCGCGCGACCAATCCACCGAAACGCCCAAACCCTTAAGTTGATTAACAATTGTTCCTCCCGATTCTGCTTTCCACGCCCAGGCTTTTTCTAGAAACTTCTCCCGTCCTAACTCTTGGCGAGTTTTACCTTCAACCCGCAACTGTTTTTCTAAAATTGTATGGACAGCAATACTAGCGTGATCTATTCCAGGAAGCCACAAAGTATTACGCCCTTGCATTCGGTGGTAGCGAATTAAAACATCAATCAAGGTACTTTCAAAGGCATGACCCATGTGCAAACTTCCCGTTACATTCGGCGGCGGAATCACAATACAATAGGGTTCGCCAGTATGATTGGGGTCAGCTTTGTAGACTTGGTTATCGTCCCAG
>JACCVJ010000099.1 GCA_013698215.1 Tatlockia sp.
GATATTATGATGGCTCCAGCCAGCGATCCTGGCGCATTAGCCGTATTTGTTGCCTTCACTGCTTACGGACAAGGCCCCTTGCCCGAAGACCTGTTAGCGGTGCTGCCATGCCCAGCTATTATGCTATGGGGAACTGCCGACCCTTGGGAACCAGTAGAATTAGGGCGAGAATTAGCTAAGTTTCCCCAAGTTCAAAAGTTTATCCCTTTAGAAGGCGTAGGGCATTGTCCCCAAGACGAAGCACCAGAATTAGTCAATCCGATTTTGAGTGCGTGGATTGAGGAAAATTCCCCTTAACTAACGAATTTATTGCTCAATTTGTTCAAGCCTTTTGAGCCAATCTTGTCCTAATTGAATGGTGATGTCAGATTGGAGATTACCTGTACTTTCGACGCGCACCTCTCCAACATTTAGTGCTTGACGAAGGGTTTGAGCGCTATTACCATCCCCTTGCTGGGCGACAATATGAGTTACATCTAAGGGTTCGCTCCAGCGTCTAGCAACATACACATTACGATAGCCAGCTTCGGAGAGCGACTTTACCAGCGATTGGACGGCGGTATCATTCCCGGTACTATCTTGAATTGCTACCCTTAACCTTGCTGGGTCAACTACTGCTTGCATACCATCGGTTGGCACATTAAAATACTGCGTCATCATCGTAGCAATGCGATCTTTATCGGGTAGCCAGTAACTAGCGCTGTATTCTCCTGGTTCGCTAAAACGTCCTGGTACTAGCAACATCTGAGCATCCGCACGTTTTGTCTGTACGCCAAAACCGATTAAAGCCATTAATTCTTGGATAGTCAAATTAGTATCAATGTGCGACTTTATCACCTCTAGGATCTTGGGAACTCGCGTTACGATGGTAGGATTTAGCGCCTGTTCCATTAAAGATCGCATCAATATTTGCTGGCGTTGAATGCGCCCAATATCGCCATTTTCGTCATAACGAAAGCGCAGAAATTGTAAGGCTTGATCGCCATTGAGATGCTGTTTTCCGGCTTTAAGATTGATGTATAAGTGCTGGCTATCGTCTTGATACTTCATATCTTTGGGAACGTAAACCGTTACGCCACCTAAAGCATCGACTAGCTTTTCTATACCTTGGACGTTAATTCTAATGTAGCGATCGATGGGTGCGCCGTTTAAGAGATCGCTAGTAGCAGTCGCGCTAAGAGCAGGACCACCACGATAGTTAGCCGAATTTATCTTATTAAATTTGTATCCTTCAACTTCCACGCGGGTATCTCTAGGAATTGAGAGTACGGCTAATTTTTTTGTGGTGGGGTCAAAGCGCAACAACAACATTGTGTCAGACAGCCCCTCAAAGGAGTTAATCGTGGCAAGATAGCCTAATTTATCGCTTCCGGCGGGGGGGCTACTAACGTCTGAAGTGAGAACTTTTACACCCAAAACTAAGATATTTACTGGGCGAGTTAGTTCCGAAAGCTTGAGACTTCCGCGAGAGATGCGATCGCCTTTACCAAATATAGCTTCTTGTTCGGGGCTAAGTTCTGCTTGCATCAAGGGCGTACTCGACAATGAAACTGCAAGCAACGCTCCGGCGGTGGCAGAAACCATGGCTACACCTGTTAAACCTACCCAAAACCACAACCAACGCCCAGTCTGAGAACGAGAGGATTTTTTAATAACTTTTGCTGTATTTATTGAAGGCGACTTTCGCTCTGAATGTTTTTGAACTGCCACAGACTTCCTCACACTTAAATTAAACCAAAAAATAATTGCCCTTAACCGATTGCAGCATTTAGCCAGTAATTATTAGCTAAATGTATTAAATATGCAATCTCTAGCAGTGTCTACTATTTAACGCATGGGTTCAAGAAAAGTCTACTCGGATTGTATTTGACTGGCAAACGGCATTTTTACGGAAAGTGTCACAGCAGCAATTAATTTTTTGTCTTTTCCTCAGGCAAATATTTATCTACTTGTTTTGCCAAAAGGCTAAATCCTGGCACGCGCAGGGGTTTACGCTGATATAGGCGAATCATTAACATCATACTGACTAAAAAATAGCCAGAAGTTAGGAAAGTATTTAAGATCAAAAGCCGCAACGATAAATATTCTGAAGCTTCTGCTCCCATCCCTAGTAATAAATAACCGATTAGCCAACTACTTGCTAAAGTTACAGACAAACGACTAACTTTTAATTGTTCCGCTTTAAAATAGGAATTTTCAGATTTGTCACCTTGGTAGAGCGTCCATAAAGATGGAAAAAAGCCCAGTACAGGGATTAAATAGAAAAATAGCTGTAAATGATTGAGGTCTAAATTCTCTGTAGGGTCAACATTTTTCATATTTCCGGCAACAATCCTGAAGTGGGGGGATGAGTTTAATAGATGAATTTAGAGATAATGATAACTGCTTAAGCAAATTCAATCGTGTTTTATCCGGCAGTAGGCAAATGCAGAAACGCATAATACTTGGATGGTGGCAAGGAATGAGTCTGGGAGGGCGGTTGACGGCGATCGCTCTTATCGCTCCTCTCATCGTACTCAATGCTTGGGCAGTTTCTTCGATTTTCAATTATTTCAACTCTCTAATTGTAATTTTGGTGGCAGCTTCGCTATTGGCATTTTTGCTTAATTATCCGGTGATGTGGATGGAAAGCAAAGGAGCCAAGCGCGAACAAGTTTCTATTTTGGTGTTTTTGGCAGCTTTATCGATTCTGCTGGCTTTGGGTGTAACTTTAGTTCCTTTGGTGCTTACTCAAGCTCAACAATTGGTAATTCGCTTGCCAGAATGGATTGATTCGGGACGTTATCAGTTACTACTATTAAATCAATGGGCGGATACTCAGGGGTTTCCTCTCAACCTTGATGCGCTACTGGTGCAAATCAACGATCGCCTCAAAGGACAACTGCAACAAATCGCCTCTCAAGTATTAAATTTAGCGGTACTCACAGTTACTAGCTTGCTAGACTTTGTTCTGACAATGGTTTTAGCTTTTTATCTTTTACAGCATGGCGATAGTTTGTGGCAAAGTTTAATCGAATGGCTCCCCGCTAAAATTCGCCAACCGTTTTCGCAAACTTTACGGCTGAGTTTTCAAAATTTCTTTATTGGACAGCTTATTTTTGGTACTTGTATGGCTTTTGCCTTAATTCCTACCTTTTTATGGCTAAAAGTTCCTTTTGGGCTGCTCTTTGGCTTGAGTATCGGGATTATGGCGCTGATTCCTTTTGGGGGAACAGTGGGAATTATTGCTACTACTTTATTAGTCGCACTACAAGATTTTTGGTTGGGATCGAGGGTATTGATGGCGGCGATAATTGTGCAACAAATTCTCGAAAACTTAGTTGCACCCCGGATTTTGGGTAGTGTTACGGGCTTAAATCCGGTGTGGATACTAATATCGGTTTTGACGGGTGCGAGAGTAGGGGGATTGTTAGGGGTAATTGTGGCTGTACCTACAGCCGTTGTAATTAAAACTGCGTTGAGTGCCGTGCGCGGACGTACTAATGCGGCGGAAAGCTTAGGTACAAGTCAATTAGAATCAGAAAATAGCGATGTATCTAAAACTACCGCTGAAGTTGTGCCACAGTAGGTTAAAGGCGATCGCGCCATTGCTGTTCTAAGGAAGATGGAGGGGTAGTAAATAAAACTGTAGAGGTATTAAGCTTTGAGTATCCAGCCATCGAAAAGCCTATCATTACCACACTAGCGGCGGATAGGGCGTACCGTCTGCCTAAGCGAATCGCATAGCGTCGAAGCTGAAAACTTGACTTAGGACTAGATTGCTGATTCATAAGTACCTTGGGGCTTTAGTAAATCTTGATTAAGTTTACGAGCGTTAAGGTCTTACTATGACATTATTAATCGGGCGATCGCGCGTTAGTTACTATTTTGGTAACAGGAATTAGTTACTTTGTCCACCAGGCTAGAGCGTAAGGCTGAGTTGCTTGATTGACTTTTTGGTCAAATTGGACGCGGATTTTGTATTTGCCTGGGCGGGGAACAGGGCAAAAAATATGTTCTACACTATCAACTTCACTAATAGACGTACAGAGACTACTAGATGGGTTGTTGGATTCGGTACTAACTAGATAAAGGTCTAAGTTATTTAAGCCGCGATCGCTAAAAGTTTCTCCGACATCATACTGCTGGTTTTTATTAGCATCGTTTAATTCTACCAATCGATTCCAAGCTAGAGTCACCGACACAAAACTCCCTTGGGTTAAAGGTTTAGCTAATACGTATTCCTGCATTAAATTAGCGCTAACTAAACCATAATCCCAGCCAATCGCCGGAACTACTGCCGTAGGTTTCCATTCTCCCGAACTAAATTGCTCGTAGGCGCGAAAAGCATTTAGTTGACCAGTTCCCATTTGCGAGTGGAGGGGAATTTTGGGGTCGGTATAAGCATCAGAAGCCGTCCAATCTTGATTTTGCTTATCGATAATTGTTTTAGTCATACCTAAGCGCAAAGATGCAACGGTATCAAGCAGTTTATCGGCAGAATTTAGCATGACAGCTTTCATTACTTCTTGACGACGAGCGTTCAAACTCCAATTATTTTTTTTGGCGCGCAACTGTCTGTCGCCGTATTCTTGTAATAAAGCTACTGTTGCAGTGACGTGGGGAGCAGCGAAACTCGTACCACTTACTTTAGTAACTTTACCGTTGGGATTGAGTAAAGAAATATTGCTTCCTGGGGCGACTAAACCAATAGCACGGCGGATGCCTAGGTTTACTTCTTTTCCATTCAATCTCCCTTCTAAGCCAACTTTGACATCGCTCAAATTAGAGACATCTACTTTGTTAAAAATCCCGTCTCTACGGCTGCTAAAAGCGACATTAATACCGTTGTAATTGTCAGTAGGGATAGGTATACCCCCTTTCCCTTGGTTTCCGGCGATCGCATACAAAACGTTGTGAAAGCGGCTAGACCAGTCGATACACTGAGTTAATAAAGCCTTGCCATCTAAACGAGCGTTTAATCTTGGATCTCGTTCTAAAGTTTCCCCAAAGCTGAAATTTATAGCTCTGACATCGCCGCCATTTTGCATTGCTACGTGCTGCGCGGACAAACATTCCTCCGGTTGTCCGCCAGTTTTTAAAGAGCCAACCGCCCCCGAATATAGCCTAGCTCCTGGTGCTACACCGCGAATAGCTTTATCTGAGCTAATCATCACGCTGGCAACGTTTTGGGCGTGGGGATCTAAGTTAGTATTTGCTTTTGCGGGGCGATCGCGTACAAATACTCCAGCAAGGGCGATCGCTCGTCCCGACACTGCTTTATCTAAACCATACTGTCCGGGACGACCAATTTCTACTTGACCAATACTAATTTTGCGCCCAATTAAGTCGTAAGGTAATTGGTGTAAACGCAACGCATCAATCCCCGCTTCGCCAATAGATGTAGTTTGTCCCAAAACTGGACTACCTAACCCAAGCGCACTCAATCCCCCAATCGTCCACGCCAATTGTTTTATCATCTGCTGTCAAAAAAGCCTTTGCACCCAGGCACTTTATTTTAGTTGTTTTTGGATGATGAATAGCAATGTCCCCCGATGTTAAAATAGTTAACAATCGAGGATTTAGGAGAACTAATCTATGACTAATACGCCATCATCCAAGCAGATTGTAATTGCTCCATCTATCCTATCTGCTGATTTTAGCCGTTTGGGAGACGAAATTAGGGCTATTGATGCCGCCGGAGCCGATTGGATTCACGTTGATGTCATGGATGGTCGATTTGTCCCCAATATTACCATTGGGCCATTAATCGTTGAGGCTATTCGTCCGGTGACTACAAAGCCTTTAGATGTCCACTTAATGATTGTGGAACCAGAGAAGTATGTAGAAGATTTTGCCAAAGCTGGAGCCGATCATATCTACGTTCACGCCGAACATAATGCGTCTCCGCACTTACACCGGACTTTGGGACAAATCAAAGAACTTGGTAAAAAAGCAGGGGTTGTACTCAATCCCGGTTCACCCCTAGAGTTGATTGATTACGTATTGGAATTGTGCGATTTAGTGCTAATTATGAGCGTCAACCCTGGTTTTGGCGGTCAAAGCTTTATTCCTGGCGTACTTCCCAAAATTCGCAAACTCCGCGCTATGTGTGACGAGCGTGGCTTAGATCCTTGGATCGAAGTAGATGGCGGTTTAAAGATTAATAATACTTGGCAAGTTATCGAAGCGGGTGCAAATGCGATCGTTGCAGGTTCGGCGGTATTTAATGCGCCCGATTATGCTGAAGCTATTAAGGGTATTCGCAATAGCAAACGTCCTTCCCCAGAACTTGCAGCAGTTTAA
>JACCVJ010000103.1 GCA_013698215.1 Tatlockia sp.
ATGGTGTGTTGTGTGTGGAGTAAATAAATATGGTCGCGTCTCCCGTAGAAATCCAAAGTACGATTTCCCAAACATTGATTCGGGATTTTGATTTTTTTGCAGGGAATAAACCCAGCTTAGTTCTTCCTAAATCTCCCTTATTTGGTACTGATGGCATCCGGGGACGAGTGGGAGATATCTTAGATGATTATTTAGCACTGCACATAGGTTTTTGGGCCGGGCTAGTATTGCAACGCGCCACTAAATCCGGTGTGGTAATTGTCGGGCAAGATTCGCGCAACTCTAGCGACAGTCTGGCTGCTTCGGTAACAGCAGGTTTAACAGCTTCTGGCTTAGAGGTTTGGAACTTAGGCTTAGTCCCAACTCCCTGTGTTGCCTATCTTACGGGTATTAGCGATGCGAAAGGCGGAGTAATGATCTCGGCAAGTCATAATCCTCCCGAAGATAACGGCATTAAATTTTTTGGCGCTGGTGGGGCGAAGTTAACCGAAGCTTTGCAAGACCAAATTGAAGCAGGGATTCGGGGACAAGGTATATTACCCATTGATAAAGCAACTAAAGGGCAGCACTACGATCGCCCAGAATTAATTAGAGATTATTTAGAAAGTATCAAAAAACCATTCTCGCATAGCATCAATCTTCAGGGAATGCGAATTGTTTTAGATTTGGCTTGGGGTGCGGCAGTAGGTATTGCCCCAACAGTATTTACAGAAATGGGCGCGGACGTAATCTGCTTGCATGACAGAGCCGATGGAAATCGGATTAATGTTGATTGCGGCTCTACACATCTAGCTCCGGTGCAAGCGGCGGTTTTACAACACAATGCTGACTTGGGTTTAGCTTTTGATGGCGATGCCGATCGCGTTTTAGCAGTAGACGATCGCGGTAATCCGATTAATGGCGATTATATCCTTTATTTTTGGGGTAAGAGCTTGCAAGCGGCAAAACAATTACCCCAAAACTTAATTGTTTCTACCGTGATGGCTAACCTTGGCTTTGAACGAGCTTGGGAAAAAGCAGGGGGCAAATTACTTCGTACCAGTGTAGGCGATCGCTACGTCCAAGCCCAAATGCAAGCAACAGGGGCAATGCTAGGGGGCGAGCAATCAGGACATATCCTTTGCCCCCATTACGGCGTTACGGGTGATGGCATCTCTACAGGCTTGCATTTAGCCGCTTTGGTTAAGCAGTCTGGCACGAGCTTATCTCAACTGGCTGCTCAAAGTTTTACTACCTACCCGCAGTTATTGGTCAATGTACGAGTCGAAAATCAGGAGCTACGGATGAATTGGAGCAATTGCGAAGTCTTGCAAAGCACCATTGCTAAAGCCGAAACAGCCATGGGAAACCAAGGGCGCATTCTAGTTCGAGCTTCGGGTACAGAACCTGTAATTCGGGTGATGGTAGAAGCCGCCGATGCAAATTTAACTCAGCATTGGACAGAGCAGTTAGTTATCGCCGTACAAAAATACATTGCCTAAATTAGCATTGAGGCACACAAGTCTTGTGTGCCTCACTAATATTAGCTTTTTGCTAATTCTATAACTACTGGGCGATCGCTCACATCTATATCTAAGGTTTTTGGATAGGCTTGCTGGGATGTCGAGTTAGGCGAAGCGTTTGGGATATAAATCGTTGCTTTGGCGATCGCAGTATTTAGTGTCAAGCTCACTTTTTGGCTAGACACGTTAATTGTCTGCTTAGTATTGACATTAAAGCTAGCAACTTCTTTCCACAAAATCAAATAAAATCTTCCATCCCGTTTCTGCAATAATGTGTGATGGATATTTTCGGTATTACCCCCCAAAAAATAATCTAAAGCTCCGGGGGTGAAGGTCGAACCTGGATCTTTTAATAAGCCAATTAAGTTTTTCACCGCTACAAAGGCAGGCTTTTCTGAACCGTCATCACGTAGCAGACCAAAGTTATTGTATAAAGAATTCGGATCGGGAGAAACGTTGATTAGCTCGTAAAGAAAAGTCCGACGAATCCCGTAATTAAACTGTTCTAGTAATAGACGAGGCGTGTACTTTGCCGAAACATCTTCCGGTACTCCTCTATGCCCGTCGTTCGTACTCACAACGTTGTGATAACCTGACTCTGTAGAGATAATTTGCCTAGAAACGCTGGCTTCTTTGGCATTTCGCACATTCCAATCTAGGCTACCGTAGCCGTCATCTCCCCAGCCACCATTTCCGGGATTGCGCCCAGAAAAGTAGTTGTTCATAGTGCCATAGTCCTCATAAGCACTTAAATCGCCAATAGCATTATAGGCTCCTCCCCCAGAAAGCGGTGGCCCATATACTTGCACGTTCTGTGTCACAGAGTCGTTCTTGATGGCTGTGTATAATTGCTGTTGGTAATTACGCAAGTTATTTACCCAGTTGCCATCGCCACTCAGGTCGTACTCGTTTGTTCCTTGTACAGCTTCTACAACATTTGTACCGAGTTCCTTAACTAAACTTACTGCTGCTTGGGTCGTAATGGCACGGGGATCGCAAATTAGTGTGGAGCGAATACCCAAAGTTTCTAGTTCTTTTAGCCTATCCATATAGCCATTAAGATTGCGCGTAGCTCCATCACGAATATGGCGCACTCCCAATTGCTGCAATTTAGGTTTGATTAGCGAACTGTATTCTTGGTAATAAACCGATGAATCGTAGTACAAATGAGTATTGACACCAATAGAATCTACAAACTTATCAGCATTACGAGCATTTTCTGACGCTGCTTGTACCGATCGCATTGTGGCAACTAGCAATAGCAGGTTTAACCCTAATCCCATCAAGTTTTTGGTAGAGTCAATAAATTTTTTGCCCTTGAAACCTAATGCTATTGGCATTAATTTATTCTGGGGTATTTTACTTTCAATCATCCTCTACACACCTTTAATTTTTGAAATTAAACTCTATCTCAAATTAGAGAAAACTTCTAGAACTTTACACTGTCTAATAAATGTGCTTAACAAATTTACTGAGGGCAACTTAGGTAAAAAAAGTGCTTTTAGTAAAGAAAACTAGCGTTCTTTAGTTATAAAAGTAATAAACTAAGTAGCTTGTTACCTTTATTTACTCAAACCCAGAGAGGCAGTAGCTTTGTCCTATTCATGAAATCACAAACTATGATTAAAGTTAAGTAAATAAATTTTTAAAAGTAGTTTTAGCTACAATAACTTGGGTTAATGAGTTCACAATGATTGGTAACAAAAAGCTTTCCCTCGCTATTATAAATAAATGTAACGATGTAATTTTATAAACATTAACTCGACGTTTTTGTGAATGAACGCGACTTAAGTTAAGTAAAGATAATCGGCTTATTTTTACACTAAAAGTTTGATTATTGTAGAGATATTTGCGATCGCCTAGCCCAGAAAACGATAAAATGTATAAAAATTATTAAATCCCCTAGAGGGATTGAAAAATGGACGATTGGCTGTATAATTACCCGCCGCTTTATCCAGGAATTTTACTTAAAAGATACAAGCGATTTTTTGCAGACATTGAGCTAAATACAGGAGAAATAATTACCGCCCATTGCCCAAATACTGGCTCAATGAGTGGAATTAGTACCCCCGGTAGCGCAGTGCAAGTATCTTACAGCAACAATCTTAAGCGCAAGCTACCCTATACGTGGGAGATGATTGAAGTATTTGAAAACCAACCAACTTGGGTAGGAGTCAATACCATGATGCCCAATCGCGTTGTTAAATTAGCACTAGAAAAATATTTGTTTCCCGAATTAGGCAACTACCAGCAAATTCGGTTTGAAGTTGCTTACGGACAAGATAAAAAAAGTAGAGTGGATTTTGTATTGAGTAGCGATCGCCCAATTTATATAGAAGTCAAAAGTACCACTTGGGCGCAGAAACAACTAGCCTTATTTCCTGATACCGAAACTACACGCGGACAAAAGCACTTGAGAGAGCTTACGGCTTTGCTACCTCAAGCACGGGCAGTTATGTTGTATTTCATCAATCGCGGCGACTGTACCCAATTTGCCCCCGGAGATAGCGCCGATCCAATCTATGGTAAGTTGCTTAGAAGTGCGAAGTCCTTGGGTTTAGAAATTTTGCCCTGTCGATTTGAAATTTCACCTGAAGGTATACGTTATCTGGGTTTAGCTCCGGTTCATGACTTACTATTGCTCAAATCAGAGACAATATAAAACAACTTATTTGCTTAGTGTGTACTTAAGATTACTCGATTTATCAGAGCAGGAACTCAGTGTTAATTCCTGACGGTGTAGTTGTGGCACTATTAGCGGGCAAGGTGTGGCAATGTCATAGCCTTGAGCATAATCTACTCCTAACTCGCAGATTTTTTTGAAGATAGGATCATTTTCTACAAAAGTAGCGATCGTTTTAAACCCCATAGCATGACTAACTTGATTAATTGCCTCAGTCATTGCCAAATTCTTTGGATCGGTGAGAATGTCTTTAATCAGATCACCATTAATTTTTAGATAATCCACAGGCAATTTTTTAAGACGGCCAAAAGACGACATTCCAGTACCAAAATCGTCTAAAGCAAAAGAACAACCAAGTTGTTTAAATTCATCAATGAACGCTACAACTTTAGCCAAGTTAGCAATAGCTACAATCTCAGTAATTTCAAAACAAAGTACCTGCGGCGGAATCTGATGTATTTTTATTTGCTGATGTAAAAAGTCAATAAAATATTCGTCATTAATACTTGCACCCGAAAGATTGATTGCATATAAACAGAAACCGCCAACGTTTTGATACTGTGTATAAGTTTCTCGATAGTACTGTCCTTGAGTAGCAAACAGAGTCTTAATTACCCAGCGATCAATTAATGGCATTAAACTGTAGCGTTCTGCTGCTGGAATAAATGCCATTGGCGGAATTATTTTGCCGGATTCATCCCGTAGCCTTAATAATACTTCATAGTATTCCCAACAGCGCTGGGCTTGAGGGTTTGTAGGTGTTATTGATTGGTAATAAAGACAAAAACGATCTTCTTCTATAGCTTTGTTTATCTGCTTTATCCATTGCATATCATTATGCTGTGCTATGTTGCAATCGCTTAATTGAGAAATATAAACGCGATCGCGCCCTTGATTTTTAGCAGTATAGCAAGCGCTATCAGCAGCGCTTAAAGTATTGATCAGGCTTGGGCTATCGGCATTTACGGCAACTACACCAATGCTGACACCAATTCTAAAAATTTTGTCCTCCCACACAAATTGAAATGATCGGATGCTCGCTATTAGTGCATTGGCAACAATTAAAGCATGATCTAAAGTGCATTGATTGAGTATCAAGCCAAACTCATCTCCACCCAAACGAGCTACAATATCCACCGAACGTATTTGACTTTGCAATAATGCTGTAACTTGGCGCAGCAGTTCATCTCCGGCTATATGACCGCAAGTATCATTAATAATCTTAAATTTATCTAAGTCTAAATAACACAATGAATGTTGAACGTTACTAACTTTGGCACTATTCAAAGCTTGTTCTAGATGCTGTTCAAATTTTCTTCTATTAACGAGTCCAGTTAAAGAATCGTGGTTAGCCTGCCAAGCTAAACGCTGTTCGCTTTCTCGTAAAGCTGCCTCCGCTTGTTTGCGATTAGTAATATCTCTAACTACATGGCAAAAAACTTTTTTTCCAGCATAAGAAATCAAGTTAACATTTACTTCAACATCAACAAAATAACCATTGCGAGAGCGATATTGCTTTTCACAAGTGAAATGTTCGGCTTTTGCTGAGATGTGATGTAAATATTGGTCATAGCTCTCGCTATTCTCTACAAGTATATCGTTAAGAGTTAAGCCTAGTATTTCTTTAAGAGTGTAACCAAGTAATTTTTCAAAGGCGGCATTTACTTCTAAGAAATGTTTAGTTTCTGCATCTACCAAAAATATACTTTCTGAGGCTTGGCTGACAACAATGCGATAGCGGGCTTCGCTTTCTTTGCGATTTACTTTAAAAGTAATTAGTTGTTGCAACAATAACTGAGCA
>JACCVJ010000108.1 GCA_013698215.1 Tatlockia sp.
CCTTTGCTTTGGCGTTAAAAGTGGGTTGTCCGCTTTTCACTAAAATAAGTTGTTTATTAGCTAATAAATAATCCCATTGCTGTTGTAAAGAGGTAAACCTAGCCGCCGCCGCACCGAAAGGCTGACGGTAAGGAATTGGCTCCTTTGCGCCGCCTTGGGTACGTTGAAAAATCCCCTGCAAGTCGCTGTTGAGATTATCTACAGCAAATAGAGCATAACCACTAATGGGCAAATCTCGCGCTAACTGAATTTGATCTACTGCTATGGGAGACGTTAAATTAAGTAGACGAATGCCTGGTACAACCAGCGCCGAGCCTAACTTAATTGAACTAATCCAAGGTTGAGCAAGACGTTGAAAACGGTAAGTATCTAGTGCGTAAGTCATAGGAATAATTAAATCTACATCTCCCCTTTGCGCCCAGACTTCCCAATGCTGCTGTAATTTATTTAGGCGATCGTGTTCCGAAAGCGGAAACACCGCCACAGACATAATTATATTTGGGCGAGTTTTTCGCAATTTTTGCGCTACTTGAGCGACAAAAGAATCTATTTGCAATGTGCGAAAATCTGTCCATTTTTGCCACAAAAGGCGATCGCGCGGACTAATTTTAGTCGGATCTACTCCCGTTAACTGCTTAAACTGCTGCCTTGAAGCTGTACCATAACCGTAAGTGCGATCGGCGGCGGGATCTTGAAAAGGATAGCGAATGTAGTCTAGTTGCAAGCCATCAATTTTATAACGTTGGGCAATTTCATCGCACAAAGCTAATAAATACTGACGTGCTTCGGGATTTGCTGGATCTAAAAATGGCTTATTTTGACCAGGTGGAAACAAGCTACCCCGGTTATCATAACTTGCCCAATCGGGATTAGCAGCAATCACTGGCCCCGGATAGTTAGCAGGTAGATTGAGTAACTTATTATGACGTTGATTGCCGACAGCAAAAGCCCACACCCAGGCGTGCAATTCTATTCCTCGCTCGTGAGCTAACTTGACTCCCGACTCTAAAGGATCCCAACCTTTGACTAAAGGATTTGCTTGGGGGGCAATTTTACTTGGATAAATGGGATAACCAGCATTAACGGTTTCAAGAAAAACGGTATTAATTCCCGCCTTTGCTAATTTGTCAAATATTTTTGCTAATCCTGACTCAGAGCCTGCACGCACAATTGTGCCTCGATCTAACCACATGGCGCGAATTTCGGGTTGAGAAATCGGGCGGTTAGTGGGGTAATTTTCCCACAACAATTGAGAGGCTTTCAGCCACTCGCTTCTTGCTTTAGTGTAGTTTCTTGTGTTAACTAGCTGAGGTAAGGTTTTGGCAATTTCTCTAGCTTTATCCAAGGCTTGAGTTGCACTTTGAGGTATAGCAGTAATTTTAGAACTAGCTATTTCTGTAGTTTCTGAGGAGCGATGATTGCGCGAAGATGCTGCTAGTTGGGCGCTTTCAAATCTACCAATCAAGTTATCTAATTCTTGCCGCAGAGCGATCGCTTCTAAGCCTGTAATCGGAGTTTTGGCATTGGGGGCAACTAATCCCCTTGGTGCTAATCTGTCTAATGGCTCGTCTGAGGCTGGCGTTATAAAGCTTGTTTCTACTCTATTACTTGGACGAGCAGCTATGGGGGGGTTTGCAACTGTTTGTCTGGTTACAGTATTTGTAGGCGTTTGAATTATTTGTCCTGTTACAGGTCTATTTGTCGCCCGGTTTGGCGTGACGGCAACTCTATTTGTGTTTGTGGCTACTGTACCATTACAATTTTTGGGTTTATTGGTACTTGTACTTGCAGCCAATTTGACATGGCGGCTGAGGGCGGCTTTTAACCACGCGGTATCAAATTCGGTAGTAGCGGCGGCATTTGTTCCCCAATTCCAACCTAAAAGCGTCGTGCGCTCGGTGGTAACAACGGCGGATGGGGTATCGGACGTTTGCCAAACGGCGGCGGTTTGGCTACTCACGCCTGTGGGAATTACCGATCCTCCCCAAGCTGTACCGCCTAGAGAATCTCTTAGCCATTGTTGGGAATTAGTTTTTAATGGTTGCAATTTTGATGGCGCTTTAAATCCAAACCCCCAATAAGCTCCCAAAAGACTCCGCATTAGTTGCCTAACTCCGGGTTGACTTCTATTACCTACCGCGCCGCTAGTAATTACCCATCCGCCTTTACTCATCCATCCCTCAAGAGCGATCGCCTGAGCGGGTGAAATTGTCTCGATATTTGGCAAAAATACCACCGGGCGATCGCTTAAATCTGTTATGCTTTTTACACTTGCTAAATCAATAACACAATAATTTATTCCTGATGCCTGCAAACGTGTAGTAATAGTTTGCCAGTATTGAGTATTTTCTTCGCTTTTGACTACGCCTAATATTTCGGTTTCCGCAGCTTCACTAGGTAAAGTAAATAGGGGCAAAAAGCTTGCACTCCAAGCAATTACTCCTAACCAAGCATAAAAACTCTTATCTACTACTTTTTTGCGGCTAAAAGCAGCCATTCCTACTAATCGCAGTACGGTTAAACTTAATTTTGTTGGCATTATTTAATACAAGTCTCGATTAGTTCGACAATCCCTCGGACGGGCAAAATTGGCGTATTGAGTTCTGATGCAAGTTCGGTAACGGTCATGTCGTCTAAAAAACAAGTATCACCATGCTTAAGCATCATAGCAGGTAACAGCAAGCTGTCACCCAAAGATTTGTGTTGTAAGCCCAATAACAAATCCGAGCCTGTTAATAAACCTGTAACTGTAATGTTTTGTCCCCAATAATTGCTACATAAAGCAACCATAGTTATTTCTAAGTTTTCTACTTTATTTAGCCGCTCTAAAATTGGTTGAAATGCTTTTTCGACGGCGTTACCTACTACCCAAGTCAGCTTTTTTGGTGTATCAATTTGTTTGGGCAAGCTTTCGGCGGCTAGGTCAAATTCTTTGAGAAAAGAGCGAATTGAACCGACCCCATTATCTATCTGCGGGTAGTTTTCATAGTGAGATTCAGGCGGTACTTCTTCCCTTGCAATCAAAAACCACTCGTCAGCTAACCATGCAAAAGTAGATTTTA
>JACCVJ010000138.1 GCA_013698215.1 Tatlockia sp.
TAGACACAATCCTCAGCGTCTAGCGGGAGTTTTATTACGTTGGTACAGTCGCTCTTATGGTTAAAGGTGCAACCCCTTTGAAAATTTTACTAGCCGATGCGGAAGCTACGCAACTATTGGGGATAAAGTTAGGACAACTTTTAACTGCTGGTAGCGTACTTTTATTAGAGGGAAATTTAGGTAGTGGTAAAACTACTTTAGTTCAAGGAATTGGCGAAGGCTTGGGGATTACCGAAGCAATTGTTAGCCCAACTTTTACCCTAGTTAACGAGTACACTCAAGGACTTTTACCTCTGTATCATCTAGATTTATATCGTTTACAAAGTGAAGAAGTTAAGCAGTTGAATTTAGAAAGTTACTGGAATGAGTGGGAATATCCTTTAGGAATTGTTGCCATTGAATGGGCGGAGAGATTAGTATCTAAACCGCCAGCTTATTTAAAATTATCTTTAACTTATGAAAACGACCAAAGACAGGTAGAAATTTGTAATTTTGGTCTTCCACTCGAATTAAAGGAATTGTTATAAAAATAACTATGTCTTTAGATGCTCAAATACTAACTATTACGCTTATTCAGTTAGTAGCAATTATGAGTCCTGGCCCGGATTTTGCTATTATTTGTTGTAATAGTTTAATCTATTCTCGCCGTACTGGCATCTATTCAGCTTTAGGTATATCATTAGGAATTTTGGTTCATGTAACTTATACGTTAGTTGGAATTGGGCTAATTATTTCTAAATCGGTTATTTTATTTTCAACCATCAAACTTTTAGGCGCAGCTTATTTAATTTACATTGGCTACAAATCCTTAAAAGCTAAACCAATTAGAGAAAACACAACCGAAAAACTAAAGCAGGATATTACTAGATTACAAGCAATAAAAGTTGGCTTTGTAACTAATATACTTAATCCAAAAGTTACTTTATTTTTCTTTAGTTTATTTACCCAAGTTATTAGCCCAACTACACCTGCAAGCTTAAGAGCGCTTTACGGATTGCAAATGTTTGTCTTTACCCTAAGCTGGTTTACCTTATTAGCAATAACGATTTCTCACCCCATTGTTAAAAATCGGTTTTTATCGATGTCTCATTATCTAGAAAAAACTATGGGAGTGATTTTAATTGGGTTAGGAATAAAAGTAGCTTTAGAAGATGTAGCCACTAACTTGAATTTCCTCAGAGATCCCCCCTAGCCCCCCTTGAATAAAGGGGGAAAATATCTCGTAATTATTGGCAAATTTTATTGCTTTAGAAGATGTTTTGAGTATAGCCACTAACTTAAATTTCCTTGGAGATCCCCCTTAAAAAAAAAGGGGGAAAATATCTTGTAATTAATCATCAGTAAACTTTAAAGCTTCACCCCGCACTTCTGTATTTACTTTTCCGTTTTCGTAGACAATTTGACCGCCAACAATAGTAATTACTGGCCATCCCGTAAGTTTCCAACCTTCAAAAGGACTCCAACCGCATTTAGTTAATAATTCCTCCCGCACTACTGGGCGATAAGTATTTAAGTCTACCAATACTAAATCTGCATCATAGCCCGGAGAAATCGCACCTTTATTAGCAATACCGTAACCTTTAGCTACGGCGGTAGACATCCAATTTGCCACCTGCGCCACTGTACATCGTCCCTCCATAGCAGCCGTTAGCATTAAGGGGAGCGATGTTTCTACTCCAGGCATTCCAGAGGGCGTAAGGGGGTATTCTTGGGCTTTTTCTGCTAAAGTATGAGGTGCGTGATCGGTGGCAATAAAGTCTATAACCCCATCTAATAAAGCTTTCCAGAGAACTTCGTTATCGCTTGGCGATCGCAGAGGCGGATTCATCTGCGCCCAAGAGCCGATAGTATCATAAGCATTAGTATTTAATAGCAAGTGTTGGGGCGTTACTTCCGCCGTTACCCAGCTTGGCTTATCTTGACGCAAAAACTCTGCTTCTTCGGCGGTTGACAAGTGTAAAATATGCAGGCGACGTTGATACTTATTAGCCAGTTTTACCGCCAGTTGAGTAGCAAGTAAAGCCGCTTGATTGTCTTGAATTTGCGAATGAATTTTTGGATCGTGGATTCCTGCAAATTCTAACCGCCTTTGCTCAATTCTGGCGCGATCTTCAGCATGGACGGCAATTAAGCGTTTCCCTTGGGCAAAAATCGCCTCTAACGCCGCTTCTGTGTCTACTAGCAATGGGCCGTGCATTGAACCCATAAAGATTTTTATGCCTGGAGTGGGATGAGCCGTTAGTAAGTCTGGTAAGTTTTCGGAAGTAGCACCAATAAAAAAACCATAATTAACTACACACTTTTGCGCCGCCCGTTGCAGCTTGTCATCAAGAGCTTGCTGAGTGATGGTTAACGGGCGCGTGTTGGGCATTTCTAAAAAAGATGTGACTCCACCTTTGGCACAGGCACAACTAGCGGTAAACAAGTCTTCTTTGTGTTCTAAGCCTGGTTCACGAAAGTGTACTTGGGGGTCAATAACTCCCGGCAACAAAGTTAAACCTGTTGCGTCTATCTCTTGAATACCTGAGACAGAAATTTCTGGAGCAACTTGGGCAATTAAGCGATCGCGTACCAGCACATCTCCAACTATAAATTCCCCATCAGGAAGCATAATTGTGGCGTGGCGGATAAGTAAGCTGGAATTAATGGGCATGGTAATCTTTGACAGTTAAAAATTAAAAGAGTTTTTAGGAGCTATAGTCATGCCAAAATCAACATATTAACTAAAAAAACATTAAACTTAATGTAGTAGAGTTTATAGGAAAAATTAAGTAAAAAATTCTTAATTAGGCTATTAAATATATATGTCGCGCGAGTCAAAGCAAGTGTCTGATAACAAGTCGCAAACAGAACGTGAAGGTTCATGGCTAGGCGAATTAGGTAGAACAATCGCCCTGAGTATTATTCTTTCCTTGGGAATTCGTACCTTCGTAGCTGAAGCGCGTTGGATTCCTACAGGCTCAATGTTACCAACGTTGCAAATCGATGACAAATTAATTATCGATAAAGTGAGTTATCGCCTCCAAGCACCACAACGAGGAGACATTGTAGTATTTATGCCTCCTAACAGTGCTAAAGTTTGTTCGCAAAGTGAACCACTGATTTCCGGAGAAGCGGTAGATATTTGGCATCCAAACCCCAATAAGTCAGAAGTTCCCAAAATCAAAGATGCCTACATTAAACGCTTAATTGGCGTACCCGGCGACAAAATCCGCGTTACTCAAGGGCGAGTTTATATCAACGATCGCGCTTTATCAGAAGAATACATCGCCGATGCGCCCAATTATGAATTAGGCCCGATTACTGTGCCAGCAAATTCTTACCTCATGCTGGGCGATAATCGCAACAATAGTTGTGATAGTCATATGTGGGGTTTTGTACCCAGAAATCAGATCATTGGTCGCGCTGTAGTGCGCTTTTGGCCACCCAACCGTCTCGGTGAAGTAGATCAAAGAAATTGACCCGCCCAAGTTTGCACCACTCGCCCAGTAATTTTTTGCCCTAGCCAAGGAGTATTAGTAGCAAGAGATTTTAGGGCTTTAGGTTCTACTAACCAAGATTGCTGAGGCGCAAACAAAGTAAGTTCGGCGGGATTTCCAGGACAAATTTTTGAAATCGTCTGTTGCAAACAAGTAGCCGGATGGAGGCTAAGAGAGCGCCATAGTTCTAAAGCTGACCATTGACCATTTTCTACCAAACACTGCCATAGCAAGCCGATTGCTAGTTCAAAACCAATTACTCCCGGCGGTGCTTCGGCAAAAGCAACGGTTTTTTCTTCGTAGGTGTAGGGAGCTAAATCGAGAGAAATAGCATCTATTATCCCCAAACGTACCGCCTCTTGTAATGCGGTGCGATCGCGCGGATTGCCTAAAGGTGGTTCTAGGCGTAAATTAGGATCGTAGTTGTAATGCGACTTCGTATCAAGTAATAAGTGCATCCAGCTAGTGCTGGCGGTAATTGGCAAACCTTGGGCTTTTGCTTGAGCAATTAGCTGGACGCTACGAGCGGTAGAAACGCGCATAATATGTACCGGAGTACCAATTGCTGCCACTAATTCTAATAGCGCCGCCATTGCCGTTGTTTCGGAAATTTCGGGATTACCTGGCAAACCTAAAATAATTGAGTCTGTCCCCTCACGCATCACCCCATTACCTGCCAATTGGCGATCGCAACACCACAGGGCTACAGGTTTATTTAGCGGCTGCACGTACTCCAACAACCGTCTTAGCAGTGCCAAATTTGTCACAGGTTTACCATCAGCAAAACCTACAGATCCGGTGGCAAGTTCGGCAAGTTCGGTCATTTGCTGTCCTTGGACACCAAGAGTCAATGCTCCCCAGATATAGATTTTGGGTAAGTAAGCTTTTAATTGTCGCCTTTTTTGTTCGATTCCGGCGATCGCTGACAAATTATCTAAACTAGGCATGGTGTCGGGCAAAATACACAATCTAGTAAAACCTCCCGCCGCCGCCGCTTCTAGCATTGACAACAAAGTTTCCCTCGTTTCAAAACCAGGCTCCCCAGAGTGACTATATAAATCTATAAACCCCGATCCCAATACTAAACCGCGACAATCACGCACTTGAGTATCGCTAGACCACTGTTTAATATTGTCTTCTACCGCCTCTATCACCCCATCGCCAATTAATACGTCAGCAATGCGATCGGTTTTGGCAACAGGATCTATTACCCGGACTTGTTGTAGCAATTCCCTTGTCATAACTTGCGATCGGCGTTTATTGGTTGAACTTCACAATGCACCCGCCGCAGTTTTATCGAATACCCCACCGCCCAAATGAGTTGTAATATTCATTGCCTGCAAAACTGGTAAACCATCTAAGCCTTGAGGATAATCAATTACACTCACCGCTCCGTTGCCTTGGCGAAAATTCCAGAAATACTGATTATCTAAGCCCAAAACATGGCAGAGCAAAACTTTATTTGTAGCATCGTGAGCCACGACTAAACCTGTCTGTAACTGCTTTTGCAAGGCGAAACTAACAATTTGCTGCCAAGCCTCGATACTGCGATCGCGCACTTGCTGTAAATTCTCTCCTTCGGGCATTTGCACCTCTTGCGGTACAGTGCGCCACTTCTCCAATTCTCCGGGAAAGGTTTGCTCAATTTCTGTTTCTAATTTTCCTTCCCACAGCCCATGACCAATTTCTCTTAAACCGTCAAACAGTTGCAATTCAATCTGGGGGTGAGGTTGCAAAATAATTTCGGCGGTTTCTTTAGGGCGCAGCATCGGACTACTAACAGCAAAATCAAGCTCTACCTCTTTGAGAAACTCCCCAGCTAAACAGGATTGCGATCGCCCATTATCGTTTAAAGGCACATCTATTTGTCCTTGAAACTTAGTTTGGCGATTCCACTCGGTTTCTCCGTGACGTACCAGCAACAGTCTTACACCACGATGATCGGGACGCAATGAAGGCAAATCATCGCCCAAATGCCCGGTTTGATTCATTGATTCTAGTTGAACGCTTTGCCCCAAATTCCCAGAAAAATTGAGGATGCTAATGCCACAGTTAGATTGCTGAATAGAGTGGTAGCGACTGGGGGCAATTCCTAGCGCCAAGCTAATTAAAGCTCGATTAATGCCATTATGCCCAACAATTAAAATTGTTTCTCCTTCGTGGCGGGATAATATTTCTTGCCAAAACTGCTTTGCTTGCTCGTACAGTGCTAAAACTGGAAAATATTTCTGCTCTTTGCCGTCCTGTTGCGGTAAAAGCATCATAAATTCGTCAGGCTGCTCTTTCCACAAGCGATAATCTTGAGGTAAATTATCTTTTACCTCTTGCGATCGCATCCCTTCCCACAAAGGCAAGTCAATTTCTCTTAAATTATCAACAGTTTGAATTTGAGCCGGAGTTGCTAAACACTGTGTGATGATTTCCGCCGTCGTTTTTGCTCGTTGTAACGGACTGCTATAAATAGCCGCAAAATGAAGATGTCCCAAAGCCTTACCAGTTTTTAAGGCATCATCACGACCTTTTTGAGTCAAAGTTGAAATATCGCTGCGCCCTTGAATGCGCTGCTCGGTGTTATAACTGCTTTGACCGTGACGTACAATGATCGCGCGAGTAGTCAATCTTTTTCTCCTCTAATAGCCTTATAAACTGCGGCGGTAAACGCAGTCATTCTACCAGAGTGTCAGCTTGCTACTCAATTTTTTTCTAATCTATAGACAAAATGCGATAATGCAACTTGTGGCGATTGTATTACGGGCAATTCAAGATTCATGACGATTAAGCGGTTAATTTTAAGTCTGCTCACTCTAGCAATAATTTTCTTAGCCGGGAGCGCCTTAGTAGCAAGTTGGCAGCAACCCCAAATTCAAAGCCGCTTGGAACTATACCAAACTAACTTATTACTTCGCGCTCAAGAATTGCCCCCAGAAAATGCTGACCAAAATCTGGCTAAAGCTAGTAAAACTCTCTTGGGCGAAAATCCTTTAGAGGCTGCAACTAAGCAATATCTTGATGCTCAAAAGTCGGCGCAAAAGAATTTAGACAAAGCTCAAAATCAACTGGCGCAATTAGCACAAAATTCTAATAGTGTTCCAACATTACCTAAGCCTGATTCGCAAATTGCCCCAATTATCGATTCTTCCCGCTCGTCACAGCAAGCACAATTACTTAAATCCGTTGCTCAAATCAAAAAATTAATTGCTGAACTAAATCTACGTTTAGGGATTCTCCAAGTACAGCAACAAACTGAGCCAGCCGTCAAAACCTGGCTCAATGTCATTAATTCGCCTCAAGACGACTCCTTAGCCGCTACAGCTACCGTTTTAACCGGATTATGGAATAATCCCCCTCAACTGCTTCCTGATGCGGAAGTGTTAATTCAAGCAAACTTAGAGGGTTGGTTTCAAGGACGCGCCCTAGCTCAACTCTACGAGCTACAGCAACGCCCAGATGCAAAATTGGCGCTCCAAGCCGAAGAACAAGAGCAAGCAGAAGCTGCATTGCTAAAACTAGCCATTATTAGCAGCATTCCCGCCGTAACTGGCTTGATTGGTTTAATATTACTAATTTATTTAGTTGTCAATCGCTTGACAAAAGGCAAAGAATCTGTATTTTCTCAAAATGGAGAATTGGTTTGGGCAACGCCTTGGGATTGGGAAACTGTCTGGCAA
>JACCVJ010000158.1 GCA_013698215.1 Tatlockia sp.
TACCTTAACTTATGGTTTGTAGAGCGTTTTGGGGTTGCTTTTCCCTACGGGACGTTTTTTATTAATATGACTGGTTGTTTCTTAATGGGATTAGTTTTTACTTTGGCAACAGAAACAGTAATAACAATTACTCCCGAAGTAAGATTACTAATAGCTACGGGGTTTTTGGGTTCTTATACAACGTTTTCTACTTATGGATTAGATACAGTAAGTCTAATTAAAGCAGTGCAGATTGTACCAGCATTCATTTATGGGGTTGGTAGTGCTTTGGGAGGTATTGCCAGCGTTAAGCTAGGAATAGAAATAGTGAGATGGTTAAAATAAATGAGCGATCGCATTTAACCTATGCCATACCGCTATCACCTAGACTAAAAGCAGCAACATCGAGCGAACGGCTGAAGGATGGTAGGCTTTGACTGAAAATAACAATTTATCCCCTATTACTACCCTCCAAGATGTTTCGCGACGAGAATTACGAGATTTGGTGCGGAGTCAATTGCAAGCGTTATTAGAACAAAACGACTTGCAGGGCGCTAAAGCTATTTTAGTACCTGTACAGCCCGCCGACATCGCCGAAGCTATTGAAGGCTTACCCGAAGCGATGCAAGCGATCGCTTTTCGTTTACTTTCTAAGGGTGAAGCGATTGAAGTTTACGAATATTTAGATTCCAGCATCCAACAGGCATTAATTGAAGAATTTAAGCGCCAAGATGTATTGGATATTGTCGATCAAATGTCTCCAGACGATCGCGTGCGGCTATTTGACGAATTGCCAGCAAAAATTGTCAATCGGCTTTTAGAACAACTCAGCCCCACCGAAAGGCAAGCCACCGCCCAGCTTCTAGGCTATGAGGCTGGTACGGCGGGGCGGATTATGACACCAGAATTAATTTCTTTTAAAGAAGGCTTTACAGTTTCTCAGGCTTTAGAGCGCATTCGGCGGTTGGCAAATGTCACCGAAACAATTTACTACTTATACGTTACCGACAATGCGCGGCGCTTGACAGGTACATTGTCATTGCGAGATTTGGTAACTTCTCAACCGTCGCAAACAATTGGGGAAATTATGACGCGAGAGGCGGTATTTATTTACACAGATACCGATCAAGAAGAAGTTGCCAAAGTTATTCAGCGTTACGACTTTTTGGCTGTACCTGTAGTAGACAGGGAGCAGCGCCTAGTAGGGATTGTCACGGTAGATGATGTTATCGACATTATTCAAGAAGAAACTACCGAAGATATTTATGCTTTGGGTGGTGGGGTACAGTCAGGAGGCGATAACTACTTTCAGACAGACTTACTTACTGTTGCGCGTAAACGGGTAGTGTGGCTATTAGTTTTACTGCTGACTAATACTGTCACTGGGACAATTATTAAGTCTCAAGAACATCTTTTACAGCAGGTAGTGTCTCTAGCGGCGTTTATTCCCCTATTGACGGGTACGGGGGGAAATGTGGGAGCGCAATCTTCAACGGTGGTAATTCGGGGGATGAATACCGATGAAATCAGAGCGATGGGACAGTATCAGGTAATTCTTCGAGAAGGGATTGCGGGATTAATGCTTGGTACAATGTTGGGGAGTATAGCTACAGTTTGGGCTTACTTTTTGCAAGGTAATTTGGCGGTGGCGATTTCTGTAGGGGTAAGTTTAGTGGCAATTTCTGTTTTAGCTTCGGTTTCTGGCTCGGCTTTGCCCTTTTTGTTTCGTTTTCTGCGTTTAGATCCAGCTTTGATGTCTGCGCCGTTTATTACTACGGCGGTGGATGTAGCGGGAGTTTTGATTTATTTCAATTTAGCGCGGTTGATTTTACGATTGTAAGAATTTCAATTAATAACTAATAGTTACGCTCCTCTATTTAAAAAAGACGAAGTACGAGATATTTTCCCCCCTTTTCAAGGGGAGTCAAAAAGCGGTGTAGCTGAACCTGACCGCTTTGTTGACGTGGGTTAGGGGGTATCTCCATGGCTAGACTTTTCGCTCATCCTCTAAGCCCTACCTTACTTAAATAAAGCTGGTAATAAGCTTGGTGCTTGCCAAAGTGCGTAAACAATAAATCCAAAAAATAGAGTAATTAAAACCGTAAGTCCATAACTAATACACATCAATAAGCCATCCGCCTCTAAAGTTGCAACGGCTAATAATAAAATTCCTACCGTTGGGATAGGGTTTGTAAAGGGAATTGGTGAAATTAATAGTACCGATAACCAAGCAATGCAAACCCCATTTAACCGCCAAGCTTGAGGACTTTGGGCTAATTTTGACCAGCGAGGGCGAGTGATTTTTTCTAATACTCGCGTTACTCTTTTCAGTAATTGGAGTAGTTTTAAGACAAACCAATGGGGAAACTTAAACTGAGCGATTCTTTTGGGTAGCCAAGGCGATCGCTTTCCTAATGCCATTTGTCCGGCTAAAATTATACAAGCTGTACCTAATGGACCTGTCAGTCCTGGCGGTGCAGGCAACAAAAACGGTAAAACTAATAAAGATATAACTAAGCTAAACCCCCGCTCGGAAGTTTCCGCCAAAATGTCGCCAAGAGTTAGGGGTTGCTGGGCTAATTTTTCTAAAAGCGATTTAATATCTTGGGAAAATCTTAGTTGCATTAGTAGAATAATTTACAGCAAAGAATCCGCTGTTACTCAGCTTAACGGATACAAAAGTCAATTGCTTTTAACTTTGATTTGCTGCTGCCATATTTTTAGTAAATTTTTGGTTGCTTGCTCCCAACTATACCCAGCAACCGATGCTTTTGCTTTTATTCCCATTGTTTGACGCAATTTAGGATTATCGATTAAAGTTTTGAGCTTGGTTATAAAATCTGCTGTATCTTGCGGTGTAAATAGCAAGCCATTTTCCCCATCTTCAATACTATCAACTAAGCCACCAGCACGAGGCGCTAATACCGGGATTCCCGCCGCCATAGCTTCTAAAATAGTCAACCCTTTGGTTTCTTTTTCGGAGGTGGTGACATGAATATCACTGTTAATTAGTAGTGCGGGTACGTCGTCTGGGGAAACTCTACCTAGTAAGTGGGTGTGGGGTGCTAACTTAGCTAATTCTTGGGAAATGCGATCGCGCATTGAGCCATCACCAGCAATAATTAAAGCTACATCATCAAGATTTACCTTCTGGGCTTTTGTAAACGCATCTATAGTAAATTTCCAGCCTTTGTCGGGAGTTAAGCGCCCTAAAAAGATTAACTTAACTTTACTATCGATATTTGGAATTTGATACTTACTTTCAAAAAAATCTGTTTGTCTAAGTGCTGGCGAAAACTTTTCTATATCTATCCCTAATAATTCTTCAGTTAATATATTATTTACGCCTAGTTTTTTAAGTTTAGTTTGAGTAAGTTGGCTTGAAACTAACGTCAAATCATAATTGTTGTAAATCCACGCTAAGGGAAGCTTTAAAATATACTTAACAATTGTATCTATAGCTGTAGGCGTATTAAAATAATCTTTGCCGTATTCTAATAAGTTAGTATGAAAAAAACTAACACAAGGAATATCAGCCCGTTTAGCATAATCTATTCCAGGAATCTTTAAAAACCCTGCAAATAGCCTCTCTGGCTCGTCTACATGAATAATATCCGGCTGAAAATTTTGTAATTCTTGTAAAACTACCTGATAAGACTTTCGAGAAACATTACGCTCAAAATCTAAACCTACAAATGACTCGCTATCAAGATTAACTACTTTTACTCCAGGCAAAATATTACCTGTATAAATTTGCCAATTGGGATAAATCTTAGCTAATTGGCTATAGTCAGGGCAAAATAATAAAACTTTGTGTCCATAATGGCTTAATTCACGAACTCTATTAATTTGCGTAATAGTTACACCATCAATAACAGGCAAAAAACCAGAAGTAATAATAGCTATTTTCATAAATTAACCTATGAGCTAAATTTTAGAAATCTCATCACTAAGCACATCTAAGGTAAACTTTATTTGTTTTTTAGTATGAGTGCAACTTATAAAAAAGCGCAAACGAGCAGCATTGTAAGCAACTGAGGGGTAAATCATCGGTAAAACATTGATACCGCGATTGAATAATAGTTGAGATAGCTGGACAGCGCGATCGCTTTCTCCAACAATAATAGGTACGATCGGCGAATTATTACTATCCCCTGTATCAAATCCTCGCTCTTGGGCTAATTGCAAGAAAAGTTGAGCTTTTTTGTGCAACTTAGTAACCCGTTTTGGTTCAGTTTTAAGTAGTCGCAAAGCCGCTAACGCCGCCGCCGTATTGGGTGGAGACATACCGACGCTAAACACAAAGCCGGGTGCGGTGTACTTGAGATATTCTATTAATTCTTTGCTACTTGCAATGTAACCGCCGCAACTAGCAAAAGATTTGCTTAAAGTTCCCATCCATAAATCTACATCTGTCCGAGAAACTTGAAAGTGTTCGCCAATACCGCGCCCAGATTCCCCCAATACACCGATGGAGTGCGCCTCATCTATCAAAATAAAAGCTTTATGGCGTTTTTTAACCTCTATTAATTGCGGTAAGGGAGCAATATCGCCATCGGTACTATAAATACCTTCAGCTACAATCAAAACTTTTTCGTATTGGTGGCGGCGATTTAGTAGGATGCGATCTAGAGTTTGCCAATCATTATGAGGAAATTCTATCGCTGTAGCATTCGATAACGTGCAACCTTGACGAATACTGTTATGACTGAGTGCATCGTAGAGAATTAAATCATTTTTCTGAAATAGGTGACTAATAGTAGTTACGTTAGTCATGTGTCCGCCAATGTAAACAATACAATCTTCCATGCCTAAAAAGTCAGCAATTTCTCGCTCTAACTCCTTGTGTAGCGGGATTTCTCCTGAAACAAGCCGACTTGCGGAAACTGATGTACCGTAGTGCTTGACTGCTTTTTTGACTGCTTGGGAAACTTGGGTTTCTCCCGATAGCCCTAGATAGTTGTAGCTAGCATAATTAATTAATTTTCTCCCTTCAATCAGGATAATATCTCTTGCTATACCTGTATGGGCTTTGAAAAAAGGATTGCCGATTTTTTGCCCAGCTTCGATGTCGTGGCGGAGGCTTGAGTATTCTGGAGACAGAGGAAATTGGTAGAATTGCGGCGGAATTTCTAATTCTGCATTGAGTGGGATTTGGTTAATTTGTTCGTTAGACTGCGTTTCAGGAATGATTACAACTTCTGCATTGAGTGGGATTTGGTTAACTTGTTCGATAGGTTCGGTTGTGAGTTTTTCCGGCGTTGCATCCAGCGCTAATACTTCTACAAAAAGATGCTCAACTAGCGCTTGGAGGTTGGGATAGTCAAAAACCAATGATTGAGCGATAGACTTGCCTAGAGTGGCTTGCA
>JACCVJ010000020.1 GCA_013698215.1 Tatlockia sp.
TTGCCCAAAGACCTCCCCCCCTACTCAACCGTCTATTGGCATTACAAGCAGTGGCGGGAAGCAGGGGCAATCAAGAAACTAATGAACGCTCTACATGAGCAAGTACGCGAACAGGTGAAAAAAAAGCTAAATGGACAACCTTAATTATCATTGACTCCCAAGCAGTGAAAAATACTTGTAATGCTAGTGTAGAGTCGAAGGGCTTTTGCAAGTACAAAGCCACAAACGGCATTAAGAGACACTTAGCTGTGGATACTTTGGGGTTTCCTTTCTTTAGCCAAGGAAGCTCGTCGGGGGAAGCTTCCCCGACAGACTTCCGCACTGTACTAAAGCTAATGTATCTGACGATCAGGGATTAATTGAAATGCTGAGGGGCAATATTGATTACTTCAAATCCAAAGCCGTGAATATTCCCAAAATTACCATCCTGCTAGACAACGGATATCACCCCAAAAAACTGGAGGAAGAATTGAAAACAGTTTATCCTCAAATCATGAACAAGATTAGGTTTAAGTTGTCGCCCAAACCGTCCAAAGAGCAAAAGAAACAGCAAGGAAAACCGGGCTTTGTCCCAGTCCAAGCCAGATGGGTAGTAGAAAGAACTAACTCTTGGATGGAAAGATGTAAAAGTTTGGTCAAGAATTTTGAAAGAACTCTCGCTCATGCCACCACCAAAGTTAATCTTTGTTTTGTTCGCCTGATGCTTCAAAGATTGGCAACTGGTTAAATAAATCCCAAATGGGTTCTATAGAGTTTTGCTTCAGCATCAAATTCTTTAGTAGTTGTAGCCCAGAGCCAGTAATTGAGATCGCATCCAGCAAACAATAATCCTAGCATGGGGACATTCAGCATAATTAAGCTGTCGTCCGTAAAGTTAGTTAGAGCAAATTGATACAGCCTTGGCGGGTAGAACTGTATCAAGTATTCGCCTCTACTGTTATGTCCCCAGCGCACGGTATTAGCGGGTAAAAATCCTGAATCCGTTGGTTCGGCGACAAAGGCTTCTTTGACGCTGTTGGGAGAAATAAACTTGTAGTCTGTGCAATCGCCTTCAGTTGTAACAAGAATATACTGCCCTGACAAAAATAATAACTGCGCTTGGATGTCTGGGTTATTAGTTTTAGTGGCGATACACCGAGCAATGGCACTGGTATCAAGGGTAGGTAGGGGCTGAGGAAGGATTGCTTGCTCTGCTTCCGCGCCCAGTGATTTGGTTAAGACTTGGCTTGGTTCCATATTTCAACAACTTTTTCTCTATTGCTTACGTCTTTTCGCAACCAGGTTTCAAACTGCTGCATTTTGGCTATATATTCCTTGGCGATCTGCCACTGCTCGGCTAGTAAATCAACAGATTCGCGGCTCCAGGGCATTGTTTCTAGTTCTTGGAAACCAATATCTAGCCAAATAATCCCGGTGCTGTGGTCTATTTGGCTCAACACATCGTATAGAAAAGATAGTGGTTCAGCTTGCAGGGAAGCACTTTCCGATAACTTTTCCCAACTGATAAAGTTAGAATTTAAGAGATTGCTAGGGATAAAGCCAAAAACCTCCAACCATTCTTCAGCAGTATCGTAGCCGTAGCCCAAAAGCGATAGGATAAATTGTTCGGCAAAGCTCAATTCTTCAATGCTTAGATCGCTCCAATCCGTGTTTTGCGGACACAGGGGAATATCGAAGTTGTCGTAACCATCACCATCAATGTAACCATCGCAGTCGTCGATAGGAAAAAGCCGCTCATTGACTAGAGTTAGAAATTCAATTTCGCGATCGCTCCTCCAGCTACTACCAGGGAGCGGAGGCGAATAGCTAGCTGTGGAACTTGCCCATTCGTTAGGGAAGTAGTGTTGATACAGGGCAAGCAGGACTATTTTTTGATTGAGGCTAGTTAAGTAATTAATCCCCTTAGTAGCTGTAAGGGGGAGTTGGAACCTGGCTAAATCCCAATTATTGGTAGCGTTGAAGGTATTGGCGTACATTCAGCCAACGTTTTAGCGGTCGTGCAACAAAAACCTGTGGGATGCGTCTAGGAGAGTCAGTTATAATTTCAGAGCATCTTGATGAACTGTCTTCTTTGCGGTCATAATAAAGTTCACAAACACGGAAAAACTGACAAAGGA
>JACCVJ010000178.1 GCA_013698215.1 Tatlockia sp.
GCTATAAAGCCTCAAAAACTCGCTACTACGACTTTTTGGCGGATAAAAGTCTCCTACCCAACCTTTGTAAGACCATACAGCACAACCGATGCGAAAATTCATGCCAACTAATTCCATAATATTAAAAGAGCGAAAAGTTGGGGGGAGCGGTTTCTCTCACCCAAGCTTTTCAAGAGAGACAAATTAGGAATATTGAACAAGTGTCACAAAATCAGTCTCCTCAACTACTACCTACTGGGGAAATTCAAAATTTGCTCCCATTAGCGTTTGAAAATTGGTTTGAGTATGCAATTAGAGCGCAACCCCATCATACAGATTATTCTGGAGTTGTTTGGCATGGCTCTTACATAACTTGGATGGAAGAAGCAAGAGTAGAATGCTTACGATCAATTGGGATAGAATTTGCCGATTTAGTTGCTTTGGGGTGCGATTTGCCCGTTGTAGAGCTTTCTATTCGCTATCATCGCCCGATTAAATTAGGAATGGCAGCGATCGTAAAAACTCGGATGGTAAATGTTAGCGGTGTAAAGATTAATTGGGATTATCAAATTCAATCCCCCAATTTTCAGGATTTATATGTGTCGGCGCAAGTAACGTTAATAGCTATAGATCGAGAAAGAGGTAGAATCATGCGCCAATTACCCGAAGCAATGAAAGAAGCTTTAGCTCGATTAGCAGCAATAGGCGAAAAATAACTGTATGTCATCTCTAGAGAAACGCTTAGAAGCCTTCCGTCAACTACCCTTACGCGCTCAGTTATCTTTGATTAATTCCACCGCTAGTAATGAAGTTTTGAGCCAAAATCAGGAGTATTTGCAGAGTTTGAACCGCATCCACCAAGAATGCTTACTCTCTGCAAATCCAGAACAAAAAACTGCTTACGATCGCTTTATCAAAAACGCGCCTAACTAAGTCCAGTAAAGAATCCGGGCTTGAGGAAATCTCTTTTGAATCTCGCCTGCAAAAAAGCGCCGCAGTGCTTTCATGGTATCGGCATTGTAAACATACTTTGTTCCACCAAACTTGTTACGCTTGACGCTGCGCTTTTCTTCGTCCAAATCTAGTTTGGTGTTGGGATACCAACTTAACAATACTTCTTTTGATCCTGGGGTAAAACGGTGAGAAATTAATTCAAAAGTTAAATCGCAATCAAAATCAAGCGCCGCCGAAATCTCATCAAATAGTTGACTGTAGTGCAACTCCCAATCTTCACCCGGCATAATTGGGGCAATAACTATTCCCACCGGATAGCCACCACCGCCCAGACTTTGTGGGAGTGCCAATTTTCTCAATGCCCCAAGCCGTGCCGTCACCTTAGCTGTACCGCCCTCAAACCGCCCAGAAACGGGCGCAGCGTTGACACTGACTCGACAGCGCGTATGACCTTTGTGAGGCAAATCTAATAAGTTATCAACCGCATCAAACTTGGAAACCCAACGCAGATAACCATCTTCCCGCGTCCCAAAATAGCGGATGGCTTCAGCCAAACTCCCAGTTAAATGCTCAATTCCCAAGGGATCGGTATAGCAACTAACTTCAAAGCTTTTAGCTTCCCCTGGGCGCTCATAGTTAGCTAAATTTGCGAGGATCTGCGGCAAGTTGGCAAAGACGCGAATGACTGGCGGCCCTTGCAGACTACCTGCTAAATAACAATATTGACAGTGGGCTGGGCAGCCTTCGGCGATGTGAAACTGCCAATCTGCCGAGGGGGGAATCGGACTAAGCTTGAAGGCGCTAGGAGGAGCCGTAACCACTGCTAAAGTACGTTTAGCAAGGTCGTAGGTTTCGCGGGGTGTCTCGCCACGTAAGCCCGTTAAACGGTTGCGGGGTAACTCCTCAATAGGTAAATTAAAACTTTGCACCCGCTTGTAAAGCTGTTGTCCCCAAGGTTCATCTAGGGCTGCGGGAGTGAAGATAACGCGATCGGGCATCCACAATTTAGGTTGCGATGTCTCAGTAGTGGGAGAATTTTGGACTATAGTGCCTGAGTTCATTTAATTAAAAATGTAGAGTGCAAATAAACGAGGGCATTGCTGATTAG